>NZ_LIRL01000884.1 GCF_001419795.1 Streptomyces niveiscabiei | reverse complement strand
GACGGTGGGGTCGTGGATGATCTGCTGGCCGGTGATGGGCTGGGGGTCGGGGTAGACGGGGGCGGCGCTCGCCGTCGTAGGGGTGGCACGCGGCGTAGCGGTGGCGCTCGTCGTCGTGGCGGTGAAGGCGAGCAGCGCGGCGGCCAGGAGTGTCGCCATCCTCAGGCGCATGGGGGTCCTTCTCACTGTCCGGCCAGACCGGTGTGGGCGACGCCGCGCACGATCTGGCTCTGGAAGAAGACGAAGACGATGATCAGCGGCAGTCCGGCGATGAGGCCGCCGGCCATGAGCTGCGGCCAGACGATGCCGAACGCGTTCTGGACGGTGGCGATGCCGTTCGGCATGGTCATCAGGTCGGGGTTGTTCGTCACCATGTACGGCCACAGGAAGTTGTTCCAGGACGCGATGAACGTGAAGATGCCGACCGCCGACAGGGACGGCTTGGACAGCGGCAGCACGATCGTGAAGAAGATCCGCCAGCGCCCGGCGCCGTCGATGAACGCCGCCTCCTCCAACTCCCGTGGCAGGGACTGGAAGAACTTGTACAGGATGTAGACCATCGCGGCCGGCGCGCACTGCGGGAGGATCATCCCCCAGTACGTGTCGACCATGCCGAGGGACTGGACGGTCGTGAAGAGCGGCACGCCGAGGATCGCCGGGGAGAACATCAGGCCGGCCATGGTGAGCGCCAACAGGGCTGATTTTCCCCGGAATTCGGTGCGGGCGAAGCCGTATCCGGCGAGGGCGGAGACGATCAGGACGATGACGGTGACGCAGACCGACACCACCACCGAGTTCACGAACCAGTTGGGGATGTTGCCGGCCTCGATGACCGCCTTCCAGGACTCCAGGGTGAAGTCCTTCGGGATCCAGTGGGGTGCGGCGACCGACTCCTCGGTGGTCTTGAGGGACGTCGACAGCGCCCAGGCGAGGGGTGCGAGCCAGATCAGGGAGAGGCCGGCCGCGACGGCGGTCAGCGCGATCTGTCCGGGCGTCCAGGTGCTACGGGGCTTGCGGAGCACGGGAGTTGGCGTGTCGCTCATCGGGTGCCCGCCTCCTCTCGGTTGCGCAGCAGCCACATCCGGCCGAGTGCGACGGCCGCGACGATGACGAACAGGACCATGGAGATCGCCGAGGCGTATCCCACGCGGTAGTTGGTGAAGCCCTCTTCGAGGGTGTACTGCACGAACGTGCGCGTCGATTCCTCCGGGCCCGGGGTGAACTGGTACATGACCACCACCTGGTCGAACACCTGGAGCGAGGCGAGGACTTGGAGCGAGACGACGAGCCCGGTGATGTTCCTGAGGCTCGGGACGGTGATGTACAGCAGCCGCTTGAAGGCGTTCGCGCCGTCCAACTCGGCGGCCTCGTACAGGTGTTGGGGTACCGCCTGGAGCGCGGCCAGGTAGAGGAGGAAGGAGAAGCCGACCGTCCACCACAGGGTGGCGATCACGACCGCGAGCATCGCCGTCGACTTCTGGGTGAGCCAGGGGGTGTCGAGGCCGAGGACGTGGTTGACCATGCCGTTCGTCGGCTGGAACAGCCACCACCACAGGTTGCCGATGACCGCCGAGGGCAGCAGGAACGGGGCGAAGAAGCACAGCCGCCACACCCACTTGAAGTGCGCGGCGTGGTGCGCGATCAGGGCCATCAGGAGCGCTACGACAACGATGGCGGGGACCACGTACAGGGTGAACTCGACGCTGTGCCACAGCGAGGACCAGACGAGGGAATCCCCCAGCGCCTCACGGTAGTTGGCGAGTCCGACGAAGCTCGTGCGGTCGCCGGAGATGTTCGCGTCGGTGAGGCTGAGATAGAGGCCGCGCACGACCGGCAGCAGCACGAACAGGCCGTACAGGACGAAGAAGGGGGCGACGAACCAGCCGCCGTGCTGGAAGCGGCGGCCCCAGCGGGCCCTGGCCGAGTCGGCGGCGGTGGCGGTACGGGGGCGCGCGGCGCGGGCGCCGAGGACTCCGGTGCTGCTCATGCGTCAACTCCCTTGCGGTATACGGCTCTCACGCGCCCTCCCCCTTCGCCTCCTGCGCGGCGGTCAGTCCGTCCATCGGGTTCTTCGACTCCAGCAGCTTCTCCAGCGCGCTCTTCATGCGGCGGGCGGCGTCGGCGGGCTTCGTGGAGCCGAGGTTGGAGGCGGCGATGATCGGGCCGACCTTGTTGGCCAGGACGCCGGTCGACCCCGCGAACCAGATGTGCGGCTCGGTCGCCGGGTGGTCCATCGCGGGCCGGGAGTACTCGTTCTGCGGACTGAGCTTGAGGTACTCCGGATCCCTGAACGTCGGGAGATAGGCGGGGACATGGCCGCCGCCCGCCCAGGCGGTGGCGTGTTTCACGAGGTACGCGGCGAGCCGGTGCGCCCCGTCGTTCGCGGCGCCGCCCCGGTCGGACTGGTGGGGCAGGACGAAGGAGTGCGACTCGACGTGTGTGGCGGGCCTGCCGAAGACGGGCGGCAGGGGCTGCGCCCCGAACTCGACCTTGGCGCTCCCGTAGTACGGCACGGACCAGTTGCCCTCCCACGCGAACGGCGACCCGGCGATGAACGCCTCGCCGTCCGAGGCGCCGACGGTGACGTACCCGTCGGTGACGTGCTTGCGGAGGAACTCCAGTACCTCGGTGGCCTTTTCGGTGTCGAAGACGGTGTCGGTGCGCGCGTCGTCGAAGTAACTCCCGCCGAGCTGCTGGTAGAAGGCGACGAAGAACCACCAGGAGAAGTTCTGGTCGTTGGCGTGCAGCCCGAGGGTCTGTACGCCGGGCTCGAGCTGTTTCCTGGCCGCTTTGAGGACGTCGAACCAGGCGTCGACCGAAGTCGCCTCCGGCAGGCGGTCGTTGGCGTCGAGGAGCCCGGCCTTGCGGCAGACGTCCTTGCGGTAGAAGTTGAGCTGCGCGTGGATGTCGAGCGGCAGGGCGTACAACTCGCCGCCGACGAGGCCGCGTTGCCACAGCACCGGGTTGAAGTCGGCTTCTTTCACGCCGTACTTGGTGAGGAGGTTCATGTCCCAGGGGTCGAGCAGCCGGCCCGGTGCGAAGCCGGGGACCCGGCCCTGGTGCATGATCCCGAGGTCGGGCGCCCGGTTGCCGGCGGCGGCCATGGCGAGCTTGGTGTAGTAGGGGCCGCCCCAGGAGAGGGTGGAGTCCTTGACGTCGACGCCGGGGTTGGCCTTGCGGAAAGCGTCGACCATGGCGACCATGTTGCCGCCGTCGCCCCCTTGGAAGAGGTTCCAGTAGCGCACGCGCGTCCGTGAGCCGGAGGCGAGTGCGTCGGCTCCGCTGCCGAGCGCGGCGAAGCCGAAGCTGCCCGCGACCACGAGGCCGCCGGCCGCTGCGAGAAGGTGCCTGCGATTCAGGTCAGGTCGTCCCATTGCCTGCCCTTGCTCTTCGAGTCCCGTTTATTTTGTCCGAAATATCGAATAATGCTCGTAACTTCGAACAGGGACCGTAGGTTCACTTCCGTCTCACGTCAATGGGTGCGACGCGACTCGCACCGAACGTGAACACCGGGAGGAAACCTCGCCACCTCGTTGATCGTCTTGCAGGTCCCCCGGTTCAGAGAGGACCCCCACGATGCCCGACCTCCCCCCGGAAGCCGCGGCCCTGGCCCGCTTCCTCACGGCACCCCCGGCCGACCGGCCCGCGCTGGCCCCGACCGTGGCCGAGGCGGTCGGCGCCGAGCGGCTGGAGGAGGTCGTCCAGGCCACCCTGGAGCGGATCGGCGGCTTCGAGGCCGTCGAGGACAGCCCCGACGGCCTGCTCCTGCGCGGCGGCGGCCCGGACCGGGTCCGGGCCTGGGCGGCGACCACACCCGACGGCGAGCTGACCGGCCTGCTCTTCGAACACGCCCCCTACGCCCCGGCCCGCCAGGTACGACGCCTGCCCGCACCCCTGACCTGGGCGTTTCTCCTCTCCCCGGTCGCCCTGTGGATCGTCCTGCCGCTCTGGGGCGCCGACGACCGCCTCACCTGGCTCGGCGACCTGTGCGTCCTCGCCGCGCTCCTCGTCCTCGCCGGCGGCTGGGGAGCCCCCGCCCAGCAGCCGCGCACCCCGCGCCGGCTCGCCGTCACGGCGGCCGTCGCCACCGCCCTCGCCTCCGCCGTACGCCTGCCGGACCTGCCCACGGGTAGTCCTGGAGTACCCCTGGTCCTGGGTACGGGCCTCCTGCTCGGCGCCGTGGCTCTGGTGACGTACGCGCGCCGCTACCGCTGGGGTATGAGCCTGTCGAGGCCGCTGCGCTTCCCGCTGGACGGCACCTGGTACGTCCTCCAGGGCGGCGGCGCGCTGATCAACCACCACGCGCGGGTCCCCGAGCAGCGCGGCGCCGTCGACCTCGTCGGCCTCGGCCCGCTCGGCACCCGTACCGGGCCCGGTCGCGACGCGTCCGCGTACGCCGCGTACGGGCGGGCCGTGCACGCCCCCTGCGACGGCCGGGTGGTCTCCGCGGCCGGCGCGGTCGGCGACCAGCGGCCCGGCGAGATCCGCTATCAGCCCCTGTACGGCAACCATGTGTTCCTCGACACCGGGCACGAGATCGTCAAACTCGCCCACCTGCGCCCCGGTTCGGTCACCGTGCGCCCCGGCGACATCGTCCGCACCGGTCAACTCCTGGGCGAGGTCGGCAACTCGGGCAACACGACCGAGCCGCACCTCCACCTGCACGCCGAGCGCGACGGCGTCGGCCTGGACCTGGTCTTCACGGATGTCCCTGGTCGGCTGTACCGGGGGCGGACGATCCGCCGGTAGGGCCGCGCGACCGCCGGTGGGGGGGTGCCCGATCCGCCGGTGGGGGCGGACGTCGATTTCCACCGCTCCCTCATGACGCGGACACATCCACCCGCGTAGTCTCGGACCGGCTGCCGCAGGGCAGTCAGAAGGGGGCACCGATGGACATCGCGGGCTCGGCCCGGTTCACCTCCGCGCTGCGGCGGGCGAGGACCGGCTCGGCCATGCGCGGGCTCACCTCCGACCTGCTGGAGGGGCTCGGCCGGCGCGACCGACGCCCGTCCGGCGCACGGGAGTTGTGCCACGCGCTGTGCGAGGAGATGACCGCGCGGCGGGGCGGGCGGCGGGTCGAGGTCCGGTTCGAGCGCTTCCCCGACGAGATCGACGTGACCGGACTGTGGGTGGAGTTCCAGGACTCCGACCTGGTCATCGTCGAGGAGCGGGCCGAGGAGGTGCAGCAACTCGTCATCCTGGGGCACGAGTTGTGGCACTTGCACGCCCGGCACCGGCATCGGCACGCCGCCGTGGACGCGCTGTCCGGCTGGGAGGGCGTCCCCCTGACGGCCGCCGCCCGGGACGGCTCCCGCAAGGTCGACGAGGCCGAGGCCGACGACTTCGGCCACCGGCTCGCCGCCGCCGTACGCCCCTATCTGCGCCCGGAGAACGGCGAGTTGGTGCCCGGCACCGCCCAACGGCTGCTCGGGTACCCCGGGTTCGGGGGCCGGAGCCGATGAGGGTCGATCCGGTCGCGGTCTCCTTCTGGGTGCCGACCGTCATGCTGTGCGCGGCGCTCGCCATCAAGCTGCCGACGATCGTACGGCTGTGGCGCGACCCCCTGCTGCGCGCGGTCGGCGGTCTGCTGCTGCTCGCCTGCGCGGTGTTCGTGTTCGTGGCGCCGTCGACGATCCGCTGGACGAACCGCGTCACGGGCGTGCCCAACATCTCGGCGCCGTGGTGCTATTCGCTGCTCACCGCGTTCGCCGGTTCGTGTCTGCTGCTCATCATCGCCTGGCGCAACGGCCTTTCGGACCTGACGCCCTCGACGCGGCGCGCCATGCGGTGGGTGATCGGCGTCTACTCGGGGGTCATCGCCGCGCTGTGGGTGCTGTTCCTCCTCGCGGACGTGCCCGTCGAGCGGGTCCGCGACCTGGACACGTACTACGCCAACACCCCTTTCATGCGGGAGGAGATCGTCCTCTACCTCCTCGCGCACTGCGTCGCCGTCCTGGTCACGAGCCGGCTCATCTGGAACTGGGTGCGCACCGAGGGCCTCGACGCGTGGCTGCGCTCGGGGCTGGTGTTCCTGGTCATCGGCTACGCCCTCAACCTGGTCTTCGACGCCCTCAAAATCGCGGCGGTCGTGGCCCGTTGGACCGGCAACGACCTGGACCGGCTGAGTACGACGGTGGCGCCGCTCGTCGCGTGCCTGTCTGCGGTGCTGGTCGCCCTCGGCTTCATCCTCCCGCACACCGGCCAATACCTGGGCGAACGCTGGCTGTTGCACCGCACTCGCATCGAACTGCGCCCGCTGTACGTGCTGTTGAAGCGGGCACAGGGGTCCGGCGTCCCGTTCACCCTGCGCGCGGGCGCCGAACTGCGCCTGATCCGGCGGGAGACGTTCATCCGGGACGTCCTGCTCACGCTGACCCGCCGCCTGGACGGGGCCCGGGCGGGCCGCGCCTACGAGGCGGCTGTGGCGCTGGGGCACCCCGTCGAGCGGGCCCGCGCGCTGGCCGCGGCCGTCGCGATCGAGGACGCGGTGGCCCGCCCGGCGGACGCCGCGTGGTCCGACGCCGCCGACCATCCCGACCCGACCGGCCTGCTCCAGACCATCCTCGACGTCTCCCGCGCGCTGCGCCGGCCGGACGAGGTCGCCGCGGTGCGCGCTGCGGCCCGTCGGACCCGCGGTGCTCAGGAGCCCGCCGCGCCGGAAGCCTTCGGCTCCGCTGCCGGTCAAGAGCCCGCCGCCGCCCGGACGCCGGCCGCTCCTCAAGAAGCCGCCGCCCGGGAAGCCGCCGCCGATCCTCAACAACCCACCTCCGCCCGGAAACCCGCTGTCTCCGGGAAGCCCGCAGAAAGCAACCGCCCATGACCCGCACCGCCGTAGTCCTGGGCGGCTCGCTCGCCGGGCTTCTCGCAGCCCGCGCCCTCGCCGAGACGGCGACGGAAGTCACCGTCGTGGAAAGGGACTTGCTCCCCGACGGCGCCGCTCCCCGCAAGGGCCTCCCGCAGGCGCGCCACGCCCACCAGCTCTGGTCCGGCGGCGCCCGCGCCCTCACCGACCTGGTCCCCGGCATCGCCTCCCGCCTCGCCGAGGCAGGCGTACGGCGCCACCCGGTGACCGCCGACATGGTGGTCCTCTCCCCGCACGGCTGGTACCGCCGCTGGCCGGAGTCCCATCACATGCTGCTGGCGAGCCGGGATCTCCTGGACGCGACGGTCCGCGAGGCGGTCCTCGCCCACCCGCGCATCCAACTCCTCCAGGAGACGGAGGTGTTGGGGCCGACGGGGACACGGCGGGCGGTCACCGGCGTCAGGGTCCGCCACCGGGACGGCACCGAACGGACCCTGGAAGCGGCCCTGTTCGTGGACGCGACCGGCCGGGCCTCCCGAACTCCCCACTGGTTCAAGGAACTCGGCCTCCCCGAACCGCAGCGCCGCGAGGTCGACTCCGGTGTCGCCTACGCCACCCGCCTCTTCCGCGCGCCCGAGGCCGCGCACGGGCCGTTCCCCGTGGTCAACGTCCAGCCCGACCCGCGCACCCGCGCACCCGGCAGGGGCGGGGTCCTGCTCCCCATCGAGAACGGCACCTGGCTCATCACCCTGTTCGGCAGCCGGGGCGCCGAACCCAGCGCGGACACCGAGGAGTTCAGCGCCTACGCCCGTACGCTGCGGCACCCCGTCATGGCCGACCTCATCGCGCGAGCGACCCCGCTGACCGACGCCTCCTTCACCCGGACCACCACCAACCGGCGCTTCTACTACGAACGTTCACGGGTCTGGCCGGACAACTACGCCGTGCTGGGGGACGCGTTGTGCGCCCTCAACCCGATCTACGGTCACGGCATGTCGGTGGCCGCGCAACAGGCCGTGATCCTGCGGGATGTGACACGCCGTCACAGTCTGGGCGCGCCGGGACTGTCCCGTCGGATCCAGAAGGCGGTGTCCCGCCCGGCGTCGGCGGCCTGGGACCTGGCCCTCGGCATGGACGTCTTCTACCCCGGCGCCACGAAGGCGGGGCCCACCCTCAGGGACCGCGTCCTCGCGGCGTACGTGGGCCGGCTGCTCCACACGGCGACGGGCAACGGGAGGATCGCCCGGGCGGTCACCGACGTGACCGCGCTGGAGCGAGGGGGCCATGTCCTGCTGGCCCCCTCGGTGCTGCTGGCCGCCGCGCTCGGCCCACTCCAACCACCGCTGACGGACGCGCCGTTGACGACGGAGGAGCGGAAGCGGGCGGGGTTGGAGTAGCGGGGGCC
>NZ_LIRL01000883.1 GCF_001419795.1 Streptomyces niveiscabiei | reverse complement strand
GCGGCGAGGTCGGCGGAGTCGGGGAGGGTGCCGAAGGAGTGCCCCCGATCCCCGTCGAACCGGCTGGCGCAGAACGCGTCGGCGACGGCGGCAGGGGCGTGCCGGACGAGAAGGGACGCCTGGAGGGTGAGGGCCATGGCCTCGACGACCCGGCGGGCCTGGGACTCCAAGGCGGTCGCCACCAGACGCCGTACGCGCGCGTGGGCCGCGTCCAGACGGGCGTCCGCCCCGTGCGAGAGGGCGAGTTCCGCCTCGTAGGCCTCGGCGGTCGCCGGATCGCGGGTCAGCGCGCGCAGGACGTCGAGCGCGTTGACGTTGCCGGAGCCCTCCCAGATGGACAGCAGGGGCGCTTCCCGGTAGTGGCGGGGCATGCCGGAGTCCTCGACGTACCCGTTGCCGCCGAGGCACTCCAGAGCTTCGGCGGTGAACGCGGGCCCGCGCTTGGTGACCCAGTACTTGCCGACGGCGGTGGCGATACGGCGGAAGGCCCGCTCGCCGGCGTCCCCGCGCGCGGCGCGGTCGGCGGCGCCCGCGAGGCGCAGGGTGAGCGTCGTCGCGGCCTCGGATTCGAGCGCGAGGTCGGCGAGGACGTTGCGCATCAGGGGCTGGTCCAGCAGGCGCGCGCCGAACGCGGTGCGGTGGCGGACGTGGTGGCCGGCCTCGACGAGGGTCTTGCGCATCAGGGTCGCCGTCGCCATCACGCAGTCCAGGCGCGTGCAGTTGACCATGTCGATGATGGTCTTCACGCCCTGCCCCTCGGGCCCGACCAGCCAGCCGGCCGTGCCGTCGAACTCGGGCTCCGAGGACGCGTTGGAGCGGTTGCCGAGCTTGTCCTTGAGGCGCTGGACGCGGAACGGGTTGCGGGTGCCGTCGGGCAGGACGCGCGGGACGAGGAAGCAGGACAGGCCCTCCGGCGCCTGGGCCAGCACGAGGAACACGTCGCACATGGGGGCCGACGTGAACCACTTGTGCCCGCGCAGGACGTACACGCCGGGCTCGGCGGTCGGCGCGGCCGTCGTCGTGTTCGTCCGGACGTCCGAGCCGCCCTGCTTCTCGGTCATGCCCATCCCCGCGAGGATGCCGCGCTTGTCCGTCGGCACGCGCAGGCCGGGTTCGTACGCGCGCGCGGTGAGCAGCGGTTCGTACACCTTCGCGAGGTCCGGCTGATGGCGCAGGGCCGGGACGGCGGCGTACGTCATCGAGACCGGGCAGCCGTGGCCCGCCTCGGTGTGGTTCCACACCAGGCCGCCCGCCGTGCGCGCGACGTGCGCGCCGGGGCGGTCGTCCGCCCACGCGGAGCCCGCGAGGCCCGCGGAGACGGCGACGTCCATCAGGGAGTGCCAGCTCGGATGGAAGTCGACCTCGTCGACGCGGTGGCCGTAGCGGTCGTGCGTGCGCAGAACCGGCTCGTGGCGGTTGGCCAGCTCGCCCCACTCCTGCGCCTCGACGCCGCCCGCGCGGCGGCCCAGCGCGCGGACGTCGGCCTCGGCCCACGCCGCGCCCTCGCGGCGCAGGCCCTCCAGGAGGGCGGGGTCCGCGGCGGCGTCGTAGGGGGCTAGGGGCGGCGGCTGGTTCGTGACGTCGTGCGTGGCGTACGGAGCTGGCGTCGATGACATGCCCTCCATGTTGCGCCTCCGCTGCGACTGTCGCAATAGTGCAACACGAAGGAGTGAGCCGTAGAGTACGTGCCCATGCGCAGCGAGGTGTCGGCGGAGACGGAGCTACGGCCGCTGTCCGCCCGGTCGGTCGTCCTGAGCCTGCTGCTCGGCGCGCAGCCGCCCGAACTGCCGGTGCGGGAACTCGTCCGCCTCGTCGAGCCGTTCGGCATCGGCGGCTCCACCCTCCGCGCCGCCCTCAGCCGCATGACCGCCGCCGGAGACCTGCGCTGCGCGGACGCGGTGTACGGCCTCAGCGACCGCCTCCTCGAACGCCGCCGACGCCAGGACGAGGCGCTGCACCCGCGCACGCGCGCGTGGACCGGCGACTGGGAGATGGCCGTCATCACGACGACGGGCCGCCCGGCGGCGGAACGAGCGGAACTCCGCTCCGACCTCGCGGCCCTGCGCCTGGCGGAACTCCGCGAGGGCGTCTGGCTGCGCCCGGCCACCCTCCTGCGCCCCTGGCCCGACCGCGTGTCCCACCTGACCCACCACTTCACGACACGCCCGACGACCCCGCCCCGGGAACTCGCGGCGACCCTCTGGCCGTTGAGGGAGTGGAAGGCCACCGGCACGGCCCTCCTCCGCCACACCGACCGCTCCACGACCCCCGCCGCCCGCTTCACCGCCTTCGCCGCAGTGGTCCGCCACCTCCTCTCCGACCCCGTCCTCCCCCCGGACCTCCTGCCCCCGGGCTGGCCGGGCGAGGCCCTGCGCAGGGCCTACGCCGACTACCGGGAGGAGTTCGCGACCCGACTCGCGGGCGAACGGGACACCGGCATCGCGCCGGGCGCGGGGCGAGGCCGGGAGGCGGAGGGGGCACGACGGGCGGAGTGAGGGCGCACGCGCAGAGGCGCCCGCCGAGGACGGGACGGTGCTGGGCTCGTGCCGACCCTGGTCGAGGCGAGGCGAGGCGAGGCGAGGCGAGGTGAGGCGAGGTGAGGTGGGGTGCGGCGCGGCG
>NZ_LIRL01000882.1 GCF_001419795.1 Streptomyces niveiscabiei | reverse complement strand
GCCTCCACCACCCCCAGATGCTGGAGCCGGCTGATGGCCTTCGCCATATGGCTGTACGGCACGCCCATCGCCTCCGCGACCTCCCGCGAGGTCAGCGAGGCGCCCTCTTCGACGACCGCGAGCCGCATGACGGCACGCAGGGACAGGTCGGTGAACTTGGTCAACCGCATGGGTCGACCGTAGCAAATACGCATCACGGATACCTATTTGCGGGTGGGGTGGGATACGTCATAGACAGAGCCATGAACCTCTCCGGAGCAGACCGATTCCCCGTCCACGAAGGCCAGTTCCACCGAGTCGTCATCGGCCCCGACCGGGTCGTCTGCCACGCCCGCACGGCCGCCGCCGCCCGCCGGCTCCCCGCGCGGGCGGCCGTCCTGCGCACGATCGCCGGGCTCGGCCTCGGTATCCGTACGCCGCTCCCGCTGGCCGAGGGCGACGGCTGCCTGGTCCTGAGCCGCATCCCCGGAGCACCGCTCGAAGGCGACGGAGGAGACGAGGTGGCCCGGCAGTACGTGAACCTGCTGAACGCGCTCGCGCGAGCCGGGCGGCGGGCGCGCGGTGTGCTGCCGGTGGGGGAGTGGGACGGGTTCGTGACCGGCGTACGGCAGGACCTGCTCCCGCTGATGTCCGCCGCCGGACGCGAGCGCGCCGCGCGGGAACTCGCCGCGCTGGAGACCCTGCCCCGGATCACCTCCGCCCTCGTCCACGGCGACCTCGGCCGCGAGAACGTCCTGTGGGAAACGGCCGACGGCGCACCCCGCCTCAGCGGTGTCATCGACTGGGACGAGGCGTGCCTCGGGGACCCGGCGGAGGACCTGGCGGCGATCGGCGCGAGCCACGGGGAAGAGCTGCTGGGGCGGGTGCTCGCGCTCGGAGGGTGGGGCGGCCCGGACGTCGTACGCCGCATCGCGGTGATCCGGGGGACGTTCGCCCTCCAGCAGGCGCTTCACGCGTGGCGCGACGGGGACGAAGGGGAACTCGCGGACGGGTTGAAGGGGTACGGGGGTACGCCGTGAAGGCGGCCCGCTTCCCTCGGCGCGGTAGGTTCTCCGCCGTGACCTTGATCGAGACACAGGGCGTCGCGTCGATGAGCGACGGGGCGCAGGTGCGGTGGACGGCGCTCGGCGACACGACCCGGCAGCCGCCCGTGGTCCTGCTCCACGGCGGCCCGGGCCTGCCGGACTACCTCGGCGACGTCGCCCCCATGATCGCCGACCTCGCCCCCGTGTACCGGTACGACCAGCGTGGCACCGGCCGGTCCCCCTGGGAGGGCCGCCATTCCCTCGCCCGGCACGTCGACGACCTCGCCGGACTGCTCGACGCGTGGGAGGCGCCCCGGGCCGTACTGATCGGGCACTCCTACGGCACCGACCTGGCGACCCGGTTCTGTCTGGCGCACGCCGACCGGGTCGCCGCGCTGCTGCTGATGTGCGGACCGTTCGTCGGCGACTGGCGTAGCGGGGACCGGGCGGAGCGCGAACGCCGCATGTCCGCGGCGCAGCGGGAGCGGCTGCGCGAACTGGAGGCGATGGCGCGCCGCACCGAGGAGCAGGAGGTCGAACTGCTCACCCTGGCCTGGTTCACCGACCACGCCGACCCCGAACGCGGCTGGCACTGGGCCGCGCAGGGTGCCCGCCGCCGACGCCCCGTCAACTGGGCCATGAACAGGGAACTCGGCGAGGCCGGACGCGCGGACCCGCTGGACGACCACATCACCGACCTGCGCGCGCACCTGCCCGCCCGAACGGAACTCCTCGGCGGCCTCGACGATCCCCGCCCGCTGTCGGCCCTCGCATCACTCGCGTCCCGGCTCGACGTTCCGCTGACGCGGATCGAGGACGCCGGGCACGAACCCTGGCTGGAACAGCCCGACATCGTGCGGGCACACCTTCGCAGATTCGTCCGAGGCGCGACGGGTACGTAGGGCTCCGCAGCCCGCAGCCCGCGTAGATCTGGCACCGACCCGGACGCACCGCCACCCAGCCTCCGCATGCGCGCCCCCGGCCCGCCCGGCGTAGTGGAGAAACTCCAACACCTGCTCAAGATCCTTGTACCCGGCACGAGATCCGCGCACGTGCGCCCCGCCGCAGACTGACAGGGCGTGACGAACCACCTCCCCGTCGACCCAAGGACCGCATCCGTGAGCGAGCGCGTACTCATCCCCCGCAACCGGGGCTTCCTCTTCCTCGACTCCCACCCGGCGGGCTGCGAGCGCCTCGTCGCCGACATGTGGCAGGCATGCCCCGCCCCCGAAC
>NZ_LIRL01000881.1 GCF_001419795.1 Streptomyces niveiscabiei | reverse complement strand
GCCGCCGCTGACGACCGTACGGCTGTCGGGGCCGAAGGCGAGGGCGCCGGCCATGCCCGAATGGCCGCGCAGGGTGGGGGCGATGACGCGGGCGCGGGCCGGGGCGCGGACGTTCCAGAGGTTGACGCCGCCCGATGTGTCGCCGGTGGCGAGGAGTTGGCCGTCGGGGCTGAACGCCACCGTGTTCACCACCGAGTTGAGCATGAGCTGGTTGAGGGTGGTGAGGTGGCGGGGGTCGGCGAGGTTCCAGAGCAGGACGCGGTTGTCGCTGGAGGCGGTGGCGAGGGTGTGGCCGTCGGGGCTGATCGCGACCTGGTTGACGACGAGGGTGTGGCCGCCCTTCGGGTCGGGCAGCGGCTGCGGGCGGGTGGGGTCGGAGACGTTCCAGAGCTTCAACAGGGCGGCGCCCTGGCCTCCTTGGGCGGTACCGCCACCCGCCACGAGGACCTTGCCGTCGGGGGTGAGGGCGACGCTGCCGATGCCCTGGCCGCTCGTGCTCAGGGCGCGGCTCAGCCGGCGCGGGGCGCGCGGGTCGGCGAGGCTCCACAGTTCGACCTCGCCGGTCATCGCGGCGGAGACGCCGGGTGCGGCCGTGCCCGTGGTGGTGACGGCGACGGCGAGGGTGCGGCCGTCGGCGCTGAGCGCGAGGCTGCCGACCGTGCCCAGCCGGGAGACCCGTACGGGTGCGGACAGGGGTTGCGGGCGGGCCGGGTCGGAAGCGTCGAGGACGCGGATCAGTCCGTCCGAACTGCCCCACACGATCAGGTTGTTGCGCTGGTCGTAGGCGAGGGGCTGGATGCCGCCGGCCGTGGTGCCGGCGCGGATGTCGCCGGTGAGCGGAGTCGCTGCGGTGGTGCGGGGGACGTTCCACAGGCGCAGTCGGCCGAGGGTGTCGGTGGGTGCGGAGGCGGCCGTCATCAGGTGTCCGCCGGGGCCGAAGGCGACCGTGTGGACGAGGCCGTAGCGGGCGGGCAGGGTCTGCGGGAGGATCGCGCCCGACTCGGCGAGGAGGTGGGTGCGGAGGGTGTCGGTGGGCCTCATGTCGTAGGCGGCGAGGTCGAGTTGGGCGGCGAGCGCGCTGTCGGTGGCGCGCAGCCGGTCGGCCTCGGCGGTGACCCGGTTGAAGATCGCCTCGTCGCGCTGTTCGACGGCCTCGCGGCGCCGGTCGAGGGCGTAGACGGCGAGGGCGGAGGCGATGAGGGCGAGCGCGGAGACCACGGCGACGGCGCCTCGCCGCAGTCGCCGGGTACGGCGCTCCTGGGCGCCGGAGGCGTGCAGGAACGCGGCGGCGAGCGGGGTGACGTCGGCGGGGTCGGCGACGGCCAGCCAGGTCCGGGCGTGGTCGAGCCGTGCACCCCTGAACAGGGCGTCCTTGTCGCGGTGTTCGCCGTCGTGCCAGCGGGCGGCGGCCTCCCAGACCTCCTGGCGGACCAGGCTGGTCCTGCTGTCGGGGGCGATCCACGTGCCGAGTGTCGTCCAGCCCCGCAGCAGTGCCTCGTGCGTGATCTCGACGGTCCCGTCACGGTACCGGCCACCGCCCTGGGTGAGGAGCCGGGCCTCGGTGAACGCGTCGACGACGGGCGGGACTTGGGCGGGGTCGCGGGCCTCCTGGAGGAGTTCTCGGCGGGTGCGGCGGCGGAAGGTGGTCGCGCCGCGTTCGTCGACCCGGACGAGTCCGGTGAACAGGGCGCGCGCCACGTCCTTCTGAGCGTCCGTCAGGTTCTCGTACACGCGGTCGGCCGCCGCGTTGACGGCGTCGTCGATGCCGCCCGCCGCCCGGTACGCGGCGACGGTCAGCCGGTCGCCGGTGCGCTGCTGCCAGGTGGAGTGCAGGGCCTGGGAGAGGAAGGGGAGGCGGCCGGGCGGGTAGGCGTCGCGCTGGGGCGCGCCCGCGCGCAGGTCGCGGACGATGACGTCGGCGAGCTCCGGATCGATCGAGAGGCCCTTCACCTTGCGTACGGGGCCCTCGATGGCCGCGCGGACCTCGTCGTCGCTCATCGCGCCGACGATCACGTCGTTGCGCAGGGCGGCCCGCAGGTGCGGGTAGGGGGCGCAGTCGCCGTAGCGGTCGGCGCGCAGGCCGTAGACGACCAGGGCGAGAGGGGTGAGGGCGGCGAGGGCGTCGACGAATCGGGTGCGGGCGGATTCGTCGCGGCACTGTGTGAAGAGCTCCTCCAGTTGGTCGACGACGATGACGACCCGTGCGCCGGGCGGGAGTTGGAGGCTCGTGCGGATCAACTCGCGGAACGTGGCGGGGCCGTTGTCCAACGCGTCCCGCACGTGGGCGGGTTCGGCGCCGGTCAGGCGGGCGGCGGCTTCGGCGAGCTGCCCGACGGGGTCCTCCGTCGGTTTCAGCAGGAGTTGGGGCCAGCACTGGGAGCCCGGCAGCAGCTTGCCCTTGGTCAGCTTCGGGAGGAGACCTGCCCGCAGCAGGGAGGACTTGCCGGCGCCCGAGGGGGCGACGACCGCGGCGGGCGTCCCCTCGTCGAGGCACCGTTTGAGGGTCGCCCCCAGCTCCGCGACCAGCTTCGCCCGTCCGAAGAACCAGCGCGCCGACTCCCGGTCGAACGCCTTCAGTCCGGGGTAGGGGCACTCGGTCACGGCGGACGGGGAGTCGTCGTAGGCGGTCGTGCCGTCGCCGTAGTGGTGGACGACGATGTCGCCCGCGGCCTGGAGGACCCGGCTGTCGCCGGTCGCCCACGCGGTGAGCGTGAGGGCGACCGCTTCTTGACGTTCCGTCATGGCGCGGGTGTACGGCCGATGTTCATGTCGCCGGCGGACTGGTAGATGCGGGAGTGGTCGTGGGCCTCGGCGTTGAGGACGTGGCCCGTCTGCGGGGCCGTGTGCGGGGCGAGTTCGGCGACCAGGTCGAGGAGCGCGCGGGCCGCGTCCGGGTCGTCCTCGACGATTCTTCTGAACCTCAGCCGCCAGGCCGCCGTGAGGTCGGAGCGGTTCGCCTCGTCCGCCGGGTCGGCGAGCAACAGGGCGCGGTCGCGGGCGAGTTCGAGGGGCAGGCGCTCGGTGTCGGGCGTGCGGCGCAGGCGGGCGAGGAGGAGCCGGGCGCGCTCCCAGGTCTCCGTGGTGAGGGCGCCCACGAGCGCGTTCGCGGCGCTCGCCGCGAGAGTGGCCAGTTCGGTGTCCATTGGGTACGCCCCCGTCAACGCGATGCCGATGGGTCCTGTGGGGACTGTTCTCGCACCGGTCCGTGCCGTCCGCTCGCGGTTGAACACATCTGGTGCGCTTCGGACTTGCCGTGACCGTTCGGTGTGCGCGGGCCGACCGGACGGAGTCCCCTGATGCCGTTCTCACGGCTCCCCTCCGGCCGGCCCTGGGCGCCGCTCGCGCCCGTTTCCCCTGTGCGCGGGCCCCGATCCGGCTCCCCGAGTCCGCGTCCACACCGTACGGCGGGGTGTTCGCGGTGTCCTCAGGGGTCGCCCCCTGGTTCTGTGTCCGCACCTCCCGAGAAGCGCGGCCCCTGCGGGTCGTCCAGGTGGGCCTCCAGGGCGTCGACCAGGGACACGACGCCGTGGAAGGGGTGTCCCCGGTCCTCGGGGCCGGTCTTCACCGTCCCCTCCAGGTGGCCCTCGGGCGACCTGCGCAGTTCGATCAGGATCAGCACGTCGGACTCCTTCGCCGCGGGCGGACTCGCCACGGTAGGACGGGAGTTCGGGCCGCGCGTCGGGAGGAGCCCCCGAGAGACCGGCGGTTCGCCCCTCAGTCGTCCAGCTTCAGCGCCCTGAGTTGGTCCCGGCTCAGGCGCAACTTGTCGTAGGCGTGCTGGAGATGGGTCTCCACGGTCTTCTCCGCGACACCGAGGCGGCGGGCGATGCCCTGGTTGGACAGGCCGGTGCGCATGAGGCGTACGGCTTCGCGCTCGCGCGGGGTGAGGGCGGCGAGGGCGGAGACGGGGCCGGTGAGGCTCAGGCCCAAGTCGGCTGCCAGGCGCCGGGTCTGGGCCTCGTAGGCGTGGGCGCCGGAGTCGGTGAAGGTGTGCAGGGCCTCGCGCAACGCCGCCTCCGCTGCCAGCCCCCGGCCCAGGGCCGATAATTGACGTGCCGTCACGAGCCTTACGCGGGCGCCCTCCAGGGGCAGGCCCGCTTCCTTCGCCAGGGTGAGGGCCTCCTCGCAGGAGGCGAGGGCGGCGGCCGGTTCGCCCTCGGCCTCGCTGATCTGGGCGCGGACCCGGGCCATGGCGAGGTGGGCGGAGACTCGGTCCACCGCGCGGGTCCGCGCGGCGAACTCGGCGAGTGCGTGGGCGGCTTCGGCCGTGCGGCCCAGTCGGGAGAGGGCGTCCGCGCGGACCGGGCCGAAGAGGTGGGCGCCGGGTTCCCTGGACGAGTAGTGGGTCTCGATCGCCTCGGCCGCGTCCAGGAAACCCTCGTGGTCATCGGCGGCCTGGGCGATGGCCGCGCGGGCGCCCGCCGCGAACGCGAAACTCATCGGGCTCGCGAGGAGCTGGGACCAGTCGGTGGCCTCCCTCGCGTGCCCCGCCGCCTCCTCCCAACTGCCCTGGGCAGCAAGGGGGTAGCAGGCCAGGGCGTGCAGCAGGGGGTAGTCCCAGACGCGGCCGTTCTCCGCCGCGTCCCCGATCGCCGACGCGGTCAGGCGGACCGCCTCCGCGAGGTTCCCCCTGCGGTACTCGGCCTCCCCGAGGAACCCGAGGCCCTGCCCGATCCGCAGCGCCTCGCCGCGCGTCGCCCGCTCGACCGCGCTGCCGAGGTCCGCGTGGGCGCCATCCAGGTCGTCCGTCCAGAGCCGGATCATGCCGCGTGCCACCAGCCCGTCCAGGCCGGCGGGGGCGCCCGGGAGGTGCACCGCGCCCAACTCCCGCAGCGCCTTCCCGGCGTCCCCCGCAAGGGCGGTGCCCACCGTCTTGGCGAACCAGGCGAACGCCCTCACCCAGGGTTCCCGCGTGGGGGCGGCCACTGCGGCCTCGCCGTAGAACACCATGTCCTGGTAGTCGAGTTGGACCACGCCGATGATGGCCAGTTGGGTGGCGATGCGGGCTTCCAGGTCGGCGGGCGTCGTCGAGGGGGTGACGGGAAGCGGCGATGAGGTGACGGGAAGCGTCGAGGGGGCCTCGTGGTCCTGAAGTGGGCCCTTCTCCCCGGGAGTTGTTCCCCCTTCGCTGTCCGCCCGCACCCCCTCCAACGCCCGGCGGAACAACCCCCGCGCCTCCGCGATCCGCCCGCCCAGCAACACCAGGTATCCGGTCACGTAGTCCACCCACGGGCCCGGTGCCAGCGACGTCAACTCCCCTTCGTAGCGCCGCGCGGTGGACGCGTCGCCGCTCACCAGGAGTGCCTCCACGGCGGTGAGGAGGCGGGCACGGACATGCGGTCCCGGCGGGGTGAGTTCGAGGGCGTGTCCGGCGTACACCGCGGCCAACCTGAGGTTGCCGAGGGAGAGTTGGCGTCGCGCCTCCTGCTCGGCGGCGAGCGCGACGTCCTCGTTCTGCCCCTGGTCCGCGGCGATCCGGTGCCACAGCGCGTCCGGCCCCCCGAACTCGGCGGCGGCACGGTGCAGTCGGCGGCGGCGCCCCGGGCTCATGTCGCTGTAGACGTAGTCGCCGATCACCCCGTTGGGGAACGCGAGCGTACGCCCTCCAGTGCCGGGCACCTCCACCAACAGCCCTGCGCGCACGGCCTCGTCGAGCGGGGTGAGTTCGAGGGCGT
>NZ_LIRL01000880.1 GCF_001419795.1 Streptomyces niveiscabiei | reverse complement strand
GTGTCGCCTGGTCCGCGTGCGGGGGTGGGGGGCTCGTGTGCTGGCAGGCGCGTGCGCGCGTGCTGGTCGTCGGCAGCGAGGTCATGGACGCGGAAGCGCGGCCATCAGCTGTGTGCGCGTGAGTGGGTCGGCGGGGTGGGTTGCGGCTCTGCCCGCGCGCGAGGTGAGCAGTCGGCCGCCGCAGGGCACGGCTTGTTCGCGCGTGTCGATCGGCATCCATGCGAGCGTCGGCGACACATGCTCTCCCGCGCGCGTGCCTGGTCCGGTCCGACTTGCGTATGGCGCTACCGGCGCGCCCGCGCGTACCGGTGCACCGGTACGGCGTCTCCGTGCCGGTGCACCTGCCCGCGCAGCCCTACAGCGCGCCCTTGCGGGACAGGTGGTTGAAGGCGATCCAGCCGGGGAGGACGGGGAGCCAGAGGGTGAGGAGGCGGAAGAGGAGGACCGCCGGGGCGGCCACCTCCTTGGGGAGGCCCACCGCGATGAGGCCGACCGTCAGGGTGGCCTCCACCGCGCCCACGCCGCCCGGGGTGGGCGCGGCGGAGCCGAGGGCGTTGCCGGCGAGGAAGACGACCGCGACGCTGGCGAGGCTGATCGACGTCGACTCGTCGCCGAACGCGCGGATCGAGGCGTCGAGGCACATCACGAAGCAGGCGGTCAGCAGGAGCATGCCGCCGATGCCGGTGACGAGCTTCTGGGGCCGCTGGAGGATGTCCAGCATGCGCGGGACGACGCCCGCGAACAGCGAGCGCACGCGCGTGGCGACGAACTTCCGCAGGAACGGCACCGACGTCACCACGAGGACGAGCACCGCGACCGTCAGCAGCCCGGCGATGACCGTACGGGACGGCGTCAGCGAGGGAGTCTTCTCGATGCCTGTCAGATAGCCGAAGGACAGCAGCATGACGATGTGGCAGCCGAGCCCGAAGAGCTGCGAGGCGCCCACGCTGGCCACCGCGAGCCCCGGCCGCACTCCCTGCCGCTGGAGGAACCGCGTGTTCAGGGCGACCCCGCCGACGGCGGCCGGCGCGACGATCTTCACGAAGGACCCGGCGACCTGCGCGGCGACGGTCCGCGGGAACGGCACCCGCTCCGGCACGAACCCGAGCAGGCTCATCGCCGCGGCGACGTAGCTGAGCGCCGAGAACGCCACGGCGGCGGCCACCCAGCCCCACTCGGCGTTGGAGATCAGCGGCCCGAACTCGATGTGGGTGAGCTGCGTCAGCAGGAAGTACGCGCCCAGGGCGCCCGCCATGAAACTCAGCAGCGTGCGCGGGCGCACCCGCTCCAGGCGGGCCGGTTCGACCGGCGCCTGCGGGCGGATGAGCAGCACCTCGTGCCGGATCTGGGTGAGGAGGTCGTCCTCGCGGGCCTCGTCCAGCGCCTCGTCTATGGCCCGCTTCTCGGCCCGCGCCTCGGCCTTCAGCGTCTTTTTGGCGGCCTTTCCGGAGGAGACCGCCTCCGGGTCCTCCGCGTCCTCCGGACGGGCCTGCTTGGCCTGCTTGGACGCCTCCAGGACGGCGTCCCGCTCGCGCTGGGCCCGCTCCCGGGCCAGCCGGCGCAGCGTGGAGCGCGTGGAGCGGGTCAGCGCGATCGGCTGGAGCATCGGCAGGCAGTCGGCGACCGCGTCCGGACCGAGCACGCTCACCGCCGAGGCCACCGCCCGCTCCGCGCCCACGCGCAGCCCGAGGGTCGTCACCAGCTGGGCGACGTCCATGAGCAGCAGCAGCGAACTCGCCGCGATCTCGCCCCCGCGCAGATCGGTGAGGATCACCGTGCCGGAACGATCCACCAGGATCGCGTCCCCCGCGAGCCTGCGGTGCGCGATACGCCGCGACTGGAGCGCGCGCACTTGGTGCCACGCGTTGTGCAGCACCTCGTCGGTGATCTCGGCGTCCGCCAGCGAGTCCAGCGTGCGCCCGCCGGTGTGCTCGTAGACCAGCATCACGGCGTCCGGACCCAGCTCGGACATCGCGATCAGCTTGGGCGCGTTGGCGCCCGCGGCGATCGCCGCGTACGCCAGCAGGGCCTCCTGCTCCAGCGCCTGCCGCAGCGACTGGAGGCTGGAGCGGGTCGCGAAGCCGCGCAGTGCCAGATTGCGCCACGCGCGGTAGAAGAACCCCTGCGCCTGCTGCTCCCGGTCGACGACCGTGACGTCCAGTGGCGCGCCGTCCTCCAGGGTGACGAAGTAGCGCCGCCCGCGGTCGCTGTCCCCGGACTCCGACGCCTCCACGCGCGCGGCGCTCACCGGGCGGAAACCGACCGTCCTGAGGCCCGCCATCAGCGTGCGCCCGGTGGGCCGGACGTTCGGCGAGCCGACCGCGTACAGCGTGCCGTAGGCGACGCTCCAGCCGATCAGCACCGTGAGGATGATCGAGAAGGGGGTCGTGTAGCCGGTGACGAGCATCGACAGCGCGTCGAGCAGCAGCACGATCCACAGCACCGCGCGCCAGCGCGGGCGGCGTGACATGCCCACGGCCGACATATAGGCGATGACCGGCGCGAGATAGCCGTGCACCGGGTCCGTGAGGGCGTGGATGTCACCGGGGGAGGGCTGGGTGAGCGCGTCCCGGATGGAGTCCGGGGCGCCCTTGGCGACCCACAGATCCGTGGCGAGCGTCACCCCGTGCGCGAGTACGGCCGCCAGGACGCCGTCGGCGATCCGCAGCCCGTCGCGCTTGATCAGCCGTTCGATCGCGAACGCGACCGGCACCAGGAGGATCGCGATGCTGGACGCCAGCCCCGCGATCTTGATCAGCAGGTCGGGCGCCTGGCCGGTGCCCTTGTTGATGTCCTGCTCCAGGCCGGAGGTCGTGCCGTGCGCGAACGCGGCGATCGCCAGGAGCACCACGACCGCGAGGACGCCCACCAGGAGCCGCATGAGGTCCGAGGGACGGTGCACGCGCGCGGGGAGCAGCGGTTCGTCGCCCTCCACCTCGTCCACGTGCGCCACGTCCGCGTACTCCTTCGAGCCCCCGCGCGCGGGCGGTTCGTCTGTGTCCGGGCGCGATGCGCCGTCAGAGGTGCCCTCCGCGTCGTCGGAATGCACACCCTGCTGCTTCATCGTCTCTTCTTGATCTCGTATCACCGGTCACCGCCCGCACGATGGTGGCATGCCCGACCGACATCCGGTGATGTCAGGGTGCGAACGCGGGTCGCACAGTCTGCCCGAAGCGTCCTCCCGGGGCGACGTCCACCGAGCGTCACGGGCCCGTCGCATTGTCGGTGCGGTGCGGCAGGATGGGGCGGATGAGCGAGCAGAGCCTTCCCGACGACGCCCGCGCGGAGTACACGGACGCGCTGCCCGAGTACGCCGAGCGGGTCCTCGACGTCGCCGAGCTGATCCCGCCGGGCCGGGTCATGACGTACGGGGACGTCGCCGAGTGGCTCCAGGAGGGCGGCCCACGCCAGGTGGGCCGGGTGATGGCCCTCTACGGGGGCGCCGTGCCGTGGTGGCGCGTCGTGCGCGCGGACGGCGCTCTGCTGCCCGGACATGAACTGCGGGCCCTGGACCACTACCGCGCGGAGGGCACCCCGCTCAAAGCGGCGAGCGCCGCCGCCCAGGGGCATCTGCCGCGCCTCGACATGAAGCGGGCGCGCTGGGACGGCGGCGGCACGGACGGTCACACCTGACAGCTTCCGCCATCGCGTGAGCCCCCGGAGGACCTGTGTGCCGTCCGGGTGAACCGGGGCACGCCCGGGACATGACGTACGTTCGAGGGGCAAGGGGCGTGCGAGCCGTACGGGGCGCACGGGACCGACCGGAAGACCCGCACCGGAGCCGGTCCCCGGCGTAGCGTCGGCCGCACACGTCCCCCTCATCCCGAGACCACCGCCCGGCACGGACGGACGGCGGCGAACCAGCACACCCACCAGGACCGGCGAACCACGTGAGCACCTCTCCCTCCACCGGGCGCCTGCCGCACCCCCAGGTACGGCAGGGGACCCGTGGCGCCTACCGACTGGTGCGTACCCCTCCGGCCCGCGAGGCTCCCCCTCGTCTGGACGCCGCGCAGCGCGCCGTGGTTGACCACACCACCGGCCCCCTGCTGGTTCTCGCGGGCCCCGGCACCGGCAAGACCACCACCCTCGTCGAGTCCGTCGCCGCCCGCGTCGCGCGCGGCGGCGACCCCGCGCGGATCCTCGTCCTGACGTTCAGCCGCAAGGCCGCCGTCGAACTGCGCGACCGCATGGCCCTGCGCATGGGCGCCTCGCGCGCGCCCCAGGCGACCACCTTCCACTCGTTCTGCTACGCCCTCGTGCGCGCCCACCAGGACAGCGAACTGTTCGTGGAGCCCCTGCGGCTGCTCTCCGGCCCCGAGCAGGACGTCACCGTCCGGGAACTGCTCGCCGGCCAGCTCGACCTCCAGCGCCTCGGCCTCGCCCACGTGAGCTGGCCCGACGAACTGCGCGCCTGCCTCACCACGCGCGGGTTCGCCGACGAGGTCCGCGCGGTCCTCGCCCGCAGCCGCGAACTCGGCCTCGGCCCCGAG
>NZ_LIRL01000088.1 GCF_001419795.1 Streptomyces niveiscabiei | reverse complement strand
TAAGGGACAGGTGCTCGGCCGGGTGGTGCGGGGATGGGTGCGGGTGCCGGTTCCGGTGTGGCTGCGCGTGCAGGTGCTCGTGCTTTCGGCGGTGGCGCTCAAGGGAGGTGGCCGGGCGGCCAGGGGCAGGACGGCTGGGCGAAGATGTTCGGGACCTCGCTCGCCTCGCAGACCGGGTGGCTGTATCCGTTCGCGGCGGTGTGCGCCGTATGCGGGCTGGTGTGGAGCCGGGGACGGCCGCGCACCGACGGGCTGCGTGCCGGGTTCCTGCTCTGGGGGACCTGGCTGGCGACGTTCTTCCTGGTGTTCAGCGCGGGGAGCGTGGGGGGCCACACGTACTACATGGGCGTGATCGCGGTGCCGCTGGCCGCGTTGACGGGCGGCGGGACCGTCGTGATGTGGCGGGCGTACCGGGCCGGTGGGCGGCGGGCGTGGGCGTTGCCGGGGGCGGTGGCGGCGACGACCGTGTGGAGTACGTATCTCGCGGGGGAGTTCAGCTCGTTCCTGCCGTGGCTGGCGCCGGTCGTGGCGATGCTGGGTGCGGCGGCCGTCATCCTGCTGGCGGTGGCGCGTCCCGGTGGGCCGGGGTGGTTCGGTGGGTCGTCGGGTGGGCGGTTCGGCGGGCGCCTCGCTCTCGCCGGGCTCGCCACCGCCCTCGCCGCCGTACTGATCGCGCCGGGTGCGTGGGTGGCGCAGGTGTTCAACCCCTCGTACCGCAGTACCGGCATGGGCGCGGTCGGCCCGTCCGACACCCGGGGTGGACGCGGGGCGCCGGGGACCTTCGTGTCGGCGGGCGGCCGGACGGACCGGCTGCGGTGGGGCGACGGCACGGGCGGGCGCACGGACGGACGCACGGGCGGGCGCACGGGCGGACTCATGGGCGGACTCATGGGGGACGCCGTACGTGCCGCGGGCCCCGGCTTCGGCGGCATCAGCTCGGACGGTGGACTCACCGCCTCCCAGCGGGAGTTGCTCGCCTATACGACCGCCCGCCAGGGCTCGGCGCCGTACGTCTTCGCCACCACGAACTGGAGCGCCGCGTCCCCGTACATCCTCGCCACCGGAGCCCACGTGCTGCCGCTCGGCGGGTTCAGCGGCCGGGTGCCGTTCCCGACGGAGGCGGGGTTCCGGCGGCTCGTGGGGGCGGGCGAGGTCCGGTACGTCGTGGTGGGCGGCGCCGGTCGCGGGGTGAGCGGGGCGACGGCCGCGACGCGGATCACGCAGTGGGTCCGGTCGGCCTGCGTGCCGGTCCCGGTGTCCGACTACGGCGGTTCGGACACCGGGCAGACGCTCTACCACTGCGCGTCGGCTTAGACCGGTTCGGGCGAGTTCGCGGCCGTCTCGTCACTGGTTGAAGGGGTGATGGCGGGCTTACAGGGGCGAGGGCTCTGCCGCGCCGGCCCGCTGGGGCACGTGGGCGTCCGAGTGGGGGCCCGGGTAGACGGAGAAGCGGAGGTACGTCGTGACGTCGCCGCGGCGGCGTCCCGTGCGGAAGCTGACGAGTTCCTGCAACCCCGTGAACGCGTCCAGCGGCTGGGGTGCCAGGGAGTCGACGAGAGCCCGGTAGGGGCCGGTGGGTACCCCTTCCTCCAGCAGGACCGCCTCGACCCGGCGGGTCGCTTCCCGTTCGTTCTCGCACAGGTCCGGCATCCGCAGGTAGGTGCTCGCCTCGTCGGCCAGGTCCGCGCCGCCCCGGAACGCCAGGCAGGTCAACGGGGCCTCGCCCCCCGTGTCGTGGTGCGGACCGGCGAGCATGCGGAACACCTCGGACGCGCGGAGCGGATCGTGGGCCCGTGCTGTCGAGGCGACGGCGTCGAGGGTGTCCAGGTCCGCGTCGTGATGCCGGTAGTAGACCTTGGCCCGCGCTCCGGGCGCGTCGGACAGGTCCAGGGCGAAGAATTCGAGCTCCCTGTCACCGGGGAGTGCTCCGTGGGCGCGTGCCGTGTTCCGCCACGCGGTGCCCATGTCGAGCCGTTCCATGGCCTGCCCGATCACGGCCTCGCGCCTGCGGTGGTCCCACGGGTAGAGCCCGAAGTACGCCTTGAGGGTCAGTCCTTCGCCGGGCCGCCAGGCCAACGCGTGCCAGAGGGGCGCGGGTTCGTGGCCGGTGTCGCCGAGGAAGACGTCCTCGACGCTCAGGTACCGGTCGAGGCCGACACCCGGCCGGCCTGCCAGGGCCCGGGTCACTTCCCTGGCCGTGTCCGTGGGCCGGGGGGAGCGGAATCCGGCGTCGAAGAGGACCCGCAGCTCCGGGTGGGCTCCCGACCAGTTGACCGACAGTTCGGCGGGGAAACCGTCCGCCGCGACGTACGACGGCGTGCGGCAGGTGCGTCCGACGGGGGCGTCGAACCAGTCGGCGAGTATCTCGCGCAGGAGCGACTCCGTCTGTCTCGCGCCGTCGCGGGGAAGGCGAAGCGCCTGTGCCGCGGCGGCCCACTGGTGGCAGACGAACGAGCCGAAGGAGTGGTCGCCCGCGTCGAACGTGCCGTACCGGATGGTCCTCGTCATGGTTCATTCGCCTTTCTCTGCGGTGATCAGGTGGAGCACGTCGTCGACGTGTTCCGCGTGCGTGCGGTGCGCGAGCACGCACAGGCGGATCAGCTGCCGGCCCGCGACGGTGGTGCTGTGCACGACCGACCGGCCGTCGGCGTTGACGCGGTCGAGGAGGCGCCGGGTCGCGGCGTCGGCGGCGAGCCGCGCCGCTTCGCCGGGACGCTCCGGCCGGACCGCGAAGGCGACGGCGGTCAGCTCGGGCCGCCAGGGGACGTCGAGGTGCGGGACGGCGCTCAGCGTGCGGTGGATGCGGGCCGCGAGGTCGAGCTTCTCGTCGAGGGCGTCCCGGAACGCGGACAGCCCGTACAGGTGCAGCGGGAGCCAGACCCGTACGCCCCGGTTCTCCCGGCTCAGCTCGATGCCGCGCCGGGCGTAGTCCGGGAGGGCGTCCGACGCGCCGACGTCCTGGAGGGTGTGGGCCGATCCGTCGTGCGCGTCCTGGAGGCGGCCCGGTTCCCGGACGACGAGAGCGCCGGTGCCGAACGGCAGGAACAGGGCCTTGTGGGGGTCCAGGGTCACCGAGTCCGCCCGCTCGATGCCCGCCGTGCGCTCACGGCCCCGTCCGGTGAGCCGGAAGAAGCCGCCGTAGGCCGCGTCCACGTGGAACCAGAGATCCTCGCGGGCGGCCAGGTCCCCCGCGTCCGGCAGCGGGTCGATGGCTCCGGTGTCCGTGGTTCCCGCTGTCGCGACCAGCAGGAACGGCCGCAGTCCCGCGGCGCGGTCGGCGCGTATCCGCTCCGCCGCCGCGCGCAGGTCCATCCTCAGGTGCTCGTCGACCGGTACGACGCGGACGTTGCGCTGCGGGATCCCGGCGATGCGGGCGGCCTTCGCGACGGAGTAGTGCGCCTGCTCGCTGACGTAGAGGGTGCCCCGCCCGATGTCCTCGCCCAGCCGGTCGTGACGGGCTGTCACCACGGCGGAGAGGTTGGCCATGGAGCCGCCGGTGGTGAGGACGCCCGAGCTGCCGGGCGGAAGGCCGCAGACGTCGCGCGCCATCCAGCGCAGGACGCCTTCCTCCAGGGCGGTGAGGGCGGGGGCCGCGGCGGCCAGGGTGCCGTAGCGGTTCACGGCCTTGGTGAAGAACTCGGCGAGAGCCGACGCGTAGAGCCCGCCGCCGGGCAGGGCGGCCAGCAGCCGGGAGCCGGCGGTCTCGATCGCGTTCTCGGCGCCCGCGCCGAGCCGGTCCATGAGCTGGTCCAGCGGGGTGCCGTCCTGCGCGGGCGCCGCCAGGAACGCGTCCGTCAGCTTCCTCTCTGTGTCGGGAGCGGTCCCGTCGTGCGCCGGCCGGAGATCTCGCGCCGCGAGGAACGCGGTGACCTGGCGCGTCACCGTGTCCGCCATGGCGGACATCTCGGCCCGGCCGGGTTCGAACGGAGAAGAGTTGTCGATCTTCATGATGATCAGGATGTCTCGTCCCGCGACGCGGGTGCGAGCAGATCCGGCCAGCTTTTCCACAGGCTTGCGTCACCTGTTTGACAGGTGACGATTCTCCCTGTCAGGCTCTTTGGGTGGCCGCCGCCGAGCGGTGCCGGCCGGACAGAAGGAGGCAGGCGCGTGGACGTCTACGACCGGCTCTTCATCGGAGGGTCCTGGGTGAAGCCGAGCGATCCGGCCCTCCTCGACCTCGTCTCGCCGCACGACCGGTCGCTGATCGGCCGCGCGGCCCAGGCGCGGCCGGCGGACATCGACCGCGCGGTGTCCGCCGCGCGGACCTCGTTCGACGCGGGAATCTGGCGCACCACCCCGCCCGTACGGCGGATCGCGCTCCTGCGCCGGTTCAACGCGCTGCGCGAGGAGCAGGCGGAGCGGATCGCGCGGCTGATCACGCTGGAGAACGGCTCACCGCTCTGGTTCACCCGCGCCGGACAGTCCGGCCTGACCCGGCAGGCGAACGCCTACCTGAGGGCGGCTCAGGAGTTCACCTGGGAGCAGGCGGTGACACCCTCCGACCCCACGTCACCGGTCCAAGCGGTGATTCGCCGTGTGCCGGTCGGCGTCGTCGCGGCCGTGATCCCGTGGAACTCCCCGTTCTCCTCGGCCACCTCGAAGATCGTCCCGGCGTTGCTGGCCGGCAACTCCGTGGTCCTCAAGGTGTCCCCGGAGAACTCGCTGAGCATGGGCTTCCTGGCCGAACTGCTGGAGCGTACGGGGCTGCCCGAGGGCGTCGTCAGTGTCCTGCCCGCCGACCGGGACACCAGCGAGCACCTGGTGTCGCACCCCGAGGTCGACAAGATCGCCTTCACCGGCTCGACCCGGGCCGGCCGCCGCATCGCCTCGATCGCGGGGGAGCGGCTCAAGCGGGTCAGCCTGGAACTCGGCGGCAAGTCCGCCGCCCTCGTCCTGCCGGACGCCGACCTCGGCGAGACCGTCGCGGGCCTGAAGATTGCCGCCCTGCTCAACAACGGCGAGTCGTGCATCGCGCAGACCAGGATCCTCGCGCCGCGCGGCCGGTACGAGGAGATCGTCACCGCCCTGAAGGAAATGGTCGAGTCGCTGACGGTGGGTGACCCGAGCGACCCCGACACCTTCATCGGCCCTCTGGCCGGCCCTGACCAGCAGCAGCGGGTGCGCACCTACATCCGGCTCGGCATCGAGGAGGGCGCCCGGCTGGTCACGGGCGGCCCGCAGATCCCCGAGGGCCTGGAGCGCGGCACCTACGTCACCCCCACCGTCTTCGCCGACGTCGACAACGCGATGCGCATCGCGCGGGAGGAGATCTTCGGCCCGGTCCTGGTCGTCATCCCCTACGACGACGAGGACGACGCCGTACGCATCGCCAACGACTCCCCGTACGGCCTGTCCGGCGGCGTCTGGTCCCGCGACCGGGAGCACGCCCTCGCCGTCGCCCGCCGTCTTCGCACCGGAACCGTCACGGTCAACGGCGCTCCCCTCACCTTCGACGGCCCGTTCGGCGGCTTCAAGGACAGCGGGATCGGACGCGAGTACGGCCCGGTGGGGCTCGGCACCTACACCGAGTACCAGACCATCACCTGTTGAACCGGTGACTGCTGCCGATGGTGCCGCGTGTCCCCGGCCCACCCCTGACCGAAAGGTACGAGACCGTGCGATCCACCTCCCCTCCAGCAGCGGCGCCCGTCGCTCCAGGCCGCATCCCCTTCCTCGGGCACCTGCCGCAATTGGCCGCCGGGCGGGCGGGGTTCTTACAGTCGGTCAGGGCGCGGGGCGACATCGTCACGATCTTCCTCGGCACGCGGCCGGTGTATGTCCTGAACTCGCCGGAGGCGGTCCACGACGTCCTTGTGACACAGAGCGGGAAGTTCGGCAAGGGACTGCTCTTCGACGTCGCCAGACCCTTCATCGGCAACGGCATCATCACCTCCGGGCGCGACGTGCACAGACACCGGCGCCGTGTGCTCCAGCCCGCCTTCCGGCGCGATGCCGTCGCCGCGTACGTCGGCACGATGACCGACGTCACCGAGGAACAGGTCGCGGCCTGGCGCCCGGGCGAGGTGATCGCCATGGACCGGGTGATGCGCCGGATGGCGACGGCCACGCTCGTCGCGACCCTGTTCAGCGGGGAACGCCCGGACGGCGCCGAGGCCATGGCGGAACTGGGGGAGCGGGTCGCCGAGCACCTGACCATGGTGATGCGCGGAGTCTTCGTGGGCACGGTCCTGCCCGCGCCGATCGCGTCCTCGCCCGCGCTCGGCCACCGCCGGTACCTGTCCGCCGCCGCGGCTCTGCGCGACCTCGCCGACACCGCCGTCCGGCAGGCCCGGCAGGACCCCACCGACCGCGGTGACCTGCTGTCGGTCATGCTCGCGGGCGCCGAGGGAGGAATGAGCGACGAGGCGGCCCGCGACGAGCTGCTGTCCCTGCTCATGGCCGGCGCCGAGACCACGTCGACCACCCTGTCCTGGGCCCTGCACGAACTCGGCAGGCGACCGCGGAGCGCGGACCGCATCAGGGCCGAGCACGCGGCCCTGCCCGCCGGCGCCCTGCCCGGCGCGGCGACGCTCCCCTTCACCGACCGGTTCCTGCGCGAGGTACTCCGGCTGCACCAGCCCAACTGGCTGCTCATGCGGCGCGCTCTGGAGCCGGCGCGGGTCTGCGGGACCGACCTTCCGCAGGACGCCGAGATCATCTACAGCGCGGCGGCGATGCACCGCGACCCCGCGTACTTCCCCGACCCCCTGCGGTTCGACCCGGACCGCTGGCTCGACCCCGCCCAGCAGGAGATCCCGCCGGGCGCCTACATCCCGTTCGCGCTGGGCAACAGGAAGTGCATCGGGGACTTCTTCGCGATGACCGAGATGCTGGTCGTCCTCTGCTCGGTCGTGTCGCGATGGCGACTGCACCCCGTCCGCGGGCACCGGGTCCGGCCGGTGGCCCAGGCGCAGATACGGCCGAACGCGCTGCCCATGCTCGTCTCGCCCCGGGACGCCCGATGAACCGCTCCCCGCTGCCCTTCCCCAGCCGCGTCAGCCCGGACTTCCAGGCCGCCCACGACCGGCACCTCGCCTGGCCGAAGTCCTTCGGATTCCTGTCGACGGAAGCGGAGGTGAAACACCACCTCAAGGGCCAGTTCCCGCTGATCGCGGCCCTGTTCTACCCGAACGCGACCGGCGGCGAACTGGACATCGGAGTCGACCAGCAGAGCTGGTACTTCCTCTTCGACGACGCGCTCGACGAAGCGTGGGGCCACTCCCCGGACCGGGTCGGTCACCTCGTCGGACTCGTCGAGGAGGGCGTCACCGGCGAGGCGGGCCCGCTGCCCCTGGCCGCCGCCTTCGCCGACATGCGGCGGCGCAGCTGCCGGGCGATGCCCCAGGACTGGATACGCCGGTCCGCGGCCCACTGGTCCTCCTACCTCCGCCACCACGTCGACGAGGCCCGCAGCCGGCACTCCGGCACCCCGCTGCCGCTGAGTACGTACCTGCGCGTGAGGCGCCACACCATCGGCGTGGCACCGGTCATCGACCTCGCCGAACGCCTGTCCTCCTGCGTCCTCCCGGACCACCTGTACGCGCTGCCCCACCTGTCGGTCATGCGGGAGACGACGAAGACCTTCATCATCTGCGACAACGACATCGTCTCCCTGGACAAGGACGCCGCACTCGGCGAGCAGAACAACCTCGTGCTGTGCCTGGAACGGGAGCACGGCCTCTCCCGCCCGGAAGCGACCGACCGGGCCGTCCGACGCCGGCAGGAATCCCTGCGGCTCTTCACGCTCGCCCACGAGGCCCTGCTCGACGCGGCCCACGACCCGGCCGAACGCGACCTGCTGGAGCGCTACTGCACGGAAGCGCTCCGGACCACCCTGCGCGGCGCCCACGACTGGCACCACACGTCGACGCGCTACCACTCGCACGACAGCTGAGGGGAACCCGACATGAAGAAGACGGAGCTGTTCTCCCACACCGACAACTCCCGCACCGCCAACCCCCGCCCCACCCCGACGCGGACCAGGAA
>NZ_LIRL01000879.1 GCF_001419795.1 Streptomyces niveiscabiei | reverse complement strand
CCTCGGACTCCCCCGCCCCACCTCGGCGATCTCCGCAGAGCATCATCACGACTACGCTCGGTGATGTTCTGCGGGCATGCGAAAGAGGCGGCCGGAGCCGCCTCGTACGGCGCGATCGCCGCGAGAAGAAGGGGAAAACCCACCCGGACATGCGACGACCCCCACCGGGGGGGAGAGTGGGGGTCGTCTCCACGGCCCTACTCGGGGGGGGAGGAGTCGGGCCGGGTTAGCACGGTCGCGAACGATCCGTGACTTCCATGGTGTACCCGAGAGCCCTCTCAGGCAAACCCACACGCCTCACCTTACGCCGAATGGGCTGCACCTATGCTCAGGGACGTGGAAAACCACTCCTCTCCCCGGACTGCGGCCTTCTTCGACCTGGACAAGACGGTCATTGCCAAGTCGAGCACTCTCACCTTCGGCAAGTCCTTCTACCAAGGCGGCCTGATCAACCGCAGGGCGGCCTTGCGCACCGCATATGCCCAGTTCGTCTTCCTCGTGGGCGGTATGGACCACGAGCAGATGGAACGCACCCGCGAGTACCTCTCCGCACTGGTACGCGGCTGGAACGTCGAGCAGGTGAAGGAGATCGTCGCCGAGACCCTGCACGACCTGATCGACCCGATCATCTACGACGAGGCCGCCTCGCTCATCGAGGAGCACCACACGGCCGGCCGGGACGTCGTCATCGTCTCCACCTCGGGCGCCGAGGTCGTCGAGCCGATCGGCGAACTCCTGGGCGCCGACCGGGTGGTGGCGACCCGGATGGTCGTGGGCGACGACGGCTGCTACACCGGCGAGGTCGAGTACTACGCCTACGGCCCGACGAAGGCGGAGGCGATCAGGGAGCTGGCCGAGTCCGAGGGCTACGACCTGGAGCGCTGCTACGCGTACAGCGACTCGGCGACGGACCTGCCGATGCTGGAGTCGGTCGGGCACCCGCACGCGGTGAACCCGGACCGCGCCCTGCGCCGCGAGGCGCTCGCGCGCGGGTGGCCGATTCTCGACTTCCACCGCCCGGTCCGGCTCAAGCAGCGCATCCCCTCGTTCGCCCCCCGCCCGGCGCTGGTCGCGGCGGCGGCCGTGGGCGCGGCGGCGGCGACGGCCGGGCTCGTCTGGTACGTCAGCCGGAAGCGGCCCCCGCTGACCTGACCTAATGCCCCTGTTTGCGGCCAAAAGCAAAGAATCGCGGTCAGGACTTTCGCTCTCCCGGGTCCGGGAGTACAAAGGAAGACACGGCCCGCGAGACCGAAGGACATCCGAGAGGATCACCTGACTGACGCACATGGCCCCACGGACCGAGCATGTGAACAGGGCACCCACGCGACGTCGACCCGTCGATTACGGGCCAGCCGCACCAGGTGACGGGCGAAGCTCCCGACCTGATGGGCAACATTTCGAGGACGCTTGGTAACCCGGTGAACATGCCAGCGGCGGTACGAATGTCGTACCGCCGCACTTTATTGCCCGCGCCCGCGCGCGAGAGCACCCGCCGGCAGACCCACGCCCCCGCGCGGGCGCCCGCGGATCAAGCCGCCCCGCGCTGGAGCGCCTCGCACACCGCCGTCGACTCCCGCGCCCCCAGCTCCACCGCCTGCCCGCAGTGCGTGATCCACGCCCCGACCCCCTCGGGCGTCCCGGAGACGTAGCCCTCCAGGGCCGCGAGGTAGGCGGCCCGCCCCAGCTCCGCGTGGCCCACCTCGGCGGGGCAGATCGACTTGGGGTCGAGGCCGCTGCCGATCAGGACGATGCGCGCGGCGGCGCGCGCGACGAGCCCGTTGTGGGAGGTGAACGGCCGCAGCGCGAGGAGTTCGCCGTGGACGACGGCGGCGCTCACCAGCGCGGGCGCGGAGCTGCCGGCGACGATCAGCCCGGAGAGGCCCTCAAGGCGCGCGGAGACCTCGGCGGCGCTCGGCAGGGGGAGTTCGACGAGGGGTTCGTCGACGGGCTCGCCGTCCTGCCGGGGGCGCCCGGTCGCGCCGCTCTGCTCGGCCGCGGCGACCAGGTGCAGGCGCGCGAGCACGCGCAGCGGCGACTGCCGCCACACGGACAGCAGCTGCCCCGCCTCGGCGCTCAGCCTCAGCGCGGCGCCCACCACGCGCGCCTGTTCGTCGGCGCCGAAGTCGGAGCGCCGGCGCACCTCTTCGAGCGCCCAGTCCGCACCGGCCAGCGCGGCCGACCCGCGCGCGCCGCGCAGGGCGGCCTCGGAGGTGACGGCGGTGCTGCGGCGGCGCATGACGCGGTGGCCGTAGACCCGGTCCACGGCCTTGCGGACGGACTCCACGGACTCGGCCACCCCGGGCAGCTCGCCCAGGGCCACAAGAGGATCGGCGGTCGTACTCATGGGTACGACAGTAGCCACCCCGCGCCCGCGCCCCTCGAAGGAGTGGTCTTCTTCACGCACCCCTGCCACGCAAAGCCAGCGGGCCACTACCCTTCGTGAACATGAAAATTGCTTTCGTCGGGAAGGGCGGTAGCGGCAAGACGACGCTCTCCTCCCTGTTCGTCCGGCAGCTCGCCGCCCTCGGCGCGCCCGTGATCGCGGTCGACGCGGACATCAACCAGCACCTGGGGCCCGCGCTCGGCCTCGACGAGGACCGGGCCGCGGCCCTGCCCGCGCTGGGCGAGCACCTGCCGCTGATCAAGGACTATCTGCGCGGCGACAACCCGCGCATCGCCTCGGCCGAGACGATGATCAAGACCACCCCGCCCGGCGAGGGCTCCCGGCTGCTGCGGGTGTGCGAGGACAACCCGGTCTACGAGAAATGTGCCCGGAGTGTGGAACTCGACGGCGGCGCCGTCCGTTTGATGGTCACGGGCCAGTTCACGGACGCCGACCTCGGGGTCGCCTGCTACCACTCCAAGACGGGTGCAGTCGAGCTGTGTCTCAACCATCTGGTGGACGGCCCGGGCGAATACGTCGTGGTGGACATGACGGCAGGTTCGGACTCCTTCGCGTCCGGCATGTTCACCCGCTTCGACATCACGTTCCTCGTCGCCGAGCCGACCCGCAAGGGGGTCTCCGTCTACCGCCAGTACAAGGAGTACGCCCGGGACTTCGGCGTCGAGCTGAAGGTCGTCGGCAACAAGGTGCAGGGCCCGGACGACGTGGACTTCCTGCGCGCGGAGGTCGGGGACGACCTGCTGGTGACCGTCGGCCACTCGGACTGGGTGCGCGCCATGGAGAAGGGCCGCCCGCCCCGGTTCGCGTCCCTGGAGGAGGCGAACCGTACGGCCCTGGAGCGGCTGCGGTCGGCCGCCGACGCGTCGTACGTCCGCCGCGACTGGCAGCGGTACACGCGCCAGATGGTGCACTTCCACCTGAAGAACGCCGAGTCGTGGGGGAACGCGCGCACCGGGGCCGACCTGGCGGCGCAGGTCGACCCCGGCTTCGTGCTCGGCGAGGGGCTCGCGGTTACCGCGTGACGGTCGCGGCCGGGGCCCCGGGGACGCCCTTCGGGGCGGGGGCCGGGCGGGCGCTCAGGAAGGCCGTCCAGCCCTGCTTCGGGGCCTCGCCGACGCCGAGGGTGCGGAGTTTCGCCAGCACCTTCGGGTCCTGGGCGTCGAGCCAGTCGGAGAGCTGGCGGAAGGAGACGCAGCGGACGTCGGGCTTGTTGCAGACCCGCTCGATGGTCTCCTCGACGGCGCGCATGTAGGTGCCGCCGTTCCAGGACTCGAAGTGGTTGCCGATGACCAGGGGCGCGCGGTTGCCGTCGTAGGCGCGGTGGAAGCCCTTGAGGAGGCCGTCGCGCATCTGGTCGCCCCAGTACTCGTGCTTGCCGGGGTCGCCCTGGGTGGTGGTGCCGGACTGGTTGACCATGAAGTTGTAGTCCATGGTGAGCTGCTCGTAGCTGTGGCCGGGGAAGGGCACGAGCTGCATGGACAGGTCCCACAGCCCTTCCTTCTTGCCGGGCCACAGCTGGTTGTTGACGCCGCTGGTGTCGTAGCGGAAGCCGAGTTCGCGGGCGGCCTTGCGGAAGTTCTTCTGGCCTTCGAGGCAGGGCGTGCGGGCGCCGACGAGTTCCTTGTCGTAGTCGAAGGGCAGGGGCGCCGCCTTCGTCATCCCGGTGTTGGTCTTCCAGGTCTTGACGAATCGTTTGGCCTGGGCGATCTCGTCCTTCCAGTCGTCCAACGACCACTCGCCGACCCCGCCGCCCTTGCCGCAGAAGTGGCCGTTGAAGTGGGTGCCGACCTCGTTGCCCTCCAGCCAGGCCAGGCGCAGTTGCTTGACGGTGTCGGCGATGCCCTGCTCGTCGTTGAAGCCGATGTCGGAGCGGCCCGGCGAGTGCTGCGGCGGCCGGTAGAGGTCACGTTTCTCCTCGGGCAGCAGGTACACGCCGCTCAGGAAGTACGTCATCGTCGCGTGGTTGGCCTTGGCGACCCCCCGGAAGTGCGAGAACAGCTTCTGGCTGTCCTCGCCCGCGCCGTCCCAGGAGAAGACCACGAACTGCGGCGGCTTCGCGCCCGGCGCGAGGCGCTCGGGGCGGGGCAGGTGGGGCTGGGCCCCGGTGTAGGCGGTGGACCCGTCCCCGATGAGGCGTACGGCGCTCTTCGGCGCCGGGGCGGCCGGCTTCGCCTTCTGCGGGCCCCGCGCCCCCTCGTTGGCGCCGGACGGGCCGGTGCCCGCGCAGCCGGCGAGCGACGTGGCGACGGCCGCGGCGAGCACTGCGCACGCGGCGATCCTCTGGGTGGCGGCCATCAGCATCCTTCTTTCCCGGAGTTCCCGGCGCGACGGTGGTGGGCCGCCGGGGCGAGCCGACGGCGCCGCCAAGGTCGCACGGGACCGGAATTGAATTAGTACGACAAGCCGATCAAATAGCCACTTCATCCCGAGGAGTGAATTACTAGCCCATTTGCTCGCCAGTTCTATTCCTGGACTTTACTCTGCATTACGATCCGTTTACCGAGCGTTGCTTCATCCCGCCGCTGTATTGCCGTGACCCACGGCCGCGAGTTCCGCGACCGCGCTGCCCCGGAGGAGACGGGAAACATGTTCGCCTGCGCCCCCACCCGAGCCATCGACCCCTACGACCACACCCCGCGCAACCACCGGCCGCACAGCCCGCCGCCGCGCCGCCGCTTCCGCCTCGCCGGAGCCGACGTCTCCGCCTCCGTCGCGGTCTTCCTGATCGCGCTGCCCCTCTCCCTCGGCATCGCGCTCGCCACCGGCGCCCCCCTCCAGGCGGGCCTGGTCGCCGCCGCCGTCGGCGGGCTGGTCGCCGGGCGGCTCGGCGGGTCCCCGTTGCAGGTCAGCGGCCCGGCCGCCGGGCTCACGGTGGTCACCGCCGACCTCATCCAGCGCTACGGCTGGCGCACGACCTGCGCGATCACCGTCCTCGCCGGACTCGCCCAGCTCGCCCTCGGCTGCCTGCGCGTCGCGCGCACCGCGCTCGCCGTCAGCCCCGCCGTCGTCCACGGCATGCTCGCCGGCATCGGCGTCACCATCGCCGTCGCGCAGCTGCACATCGTCCTCGGCGGCAGCCCGCAGAGCTCCGTCCTGGACAACCTGCGCGCCCTGCCCGCGCAGCTCGCCGGGCTGCACCCGGGCGCCGTCACGGTCAGCGCGCTCACGCTGACGCTCCTGCTGCTGTGGCCGCGCATCCCCGGGCGCCTCGGGCGGCTCCTGCGGAAGATCCCCGCCGCGCTCGTCGCCGTCACCGGCGCCACCGCCGTCGCCGCGCTCGCCTCCCTCACGCTCCCCAAGGTCGACCTGCCGTCCTGGTCCAGCCACGCGCTCGCCGGACTCCCCGAAGGGCCGGTGCTCGGCATCGTCGCCGCCGTGCTGACGATCACGCTGGTGTGCAGCGTGCAGTCGCTGCTGGGCGCGGTCGCCGTCGACAAGATGATCGCCGCCCGGCAGGCGACGACCCCGGTCACCGGCGGTGGCCCCGCTCCCCTGCCGCCCGCGCCCGCCCCGCGCGTGGGCCGCTCCGACCTCGACCGCGAACTCCTCGGCCAGGGCGCCGCGAACATCGTCTCCGGCGCGCTCGGCGGCCTGCCCGTCGCCGGGGTCGCCGTACGCAGCTCCGCGAACGTGCACGCGGGCGCGGTGAGCCGGAACTCCACGATGCTGCACGGCGTTCTCGTGGTGATCGCCGCGCTGCTGCTGGTCCCCGTGCTGGAGCTGATCCCGCTCGCCGCGCTCGCCGCGCTGGTCATGGCCGTCGGCATCCAGATGGTCTCGCTGCACCACATCCGTACGGTGACGCGCCACCGCGAGGCGCTGGTGTACGCGGTCACCACCCTCGGCGTCGTCCTCCTCGGCGTCCTGGAGGG
>NZ_LIRL01000878.1 GCF_001419795.1 Streptomyces niveiscabiei | reverse complement strand
GGCGGGGCCGGGGGCTCGCCCGCGGACTCGTCGACGGTGATCGCGATCCGGATCGGCCGCCCGCACTCCCGGCTCAGGCTCTCGCTGACGATCGGCGCGAGCCGCCCCTCCAGGACGTTCTTCGCGAACTCGTTCGGTACGGCGAGCAGGGCCGTGTCCGCGACCAGCGCGAGCGGCTGGGTGCGCCGCAGCCACCGTTCGTCCTTGACCTCCACCCCCTGGCCGCGGCCCTCGCCGAGGAGCTGCTCCAGTACTCGCGGCCACACTGCGGCAAGATCGGCAGGTACGTCAGCCACAGGGCACGCTCTCTCGAAGGTCCCACGATCGTGTGATCTCGGGACGGTGCGGGATGTAAATCGGGTGGGGTGGGGGACATGGGAACGAATCGGAGTCCAGTCACGGTAGTCAGCGCGCGGGGTACGGTTCAAGTTGTTGTCCCCAGGCTGTGGACAGTGTCTCCCGCGGGCCCCTGGTTTGACCGGATGGCGTAGCCCCGCGTACCGTAACCAGGTCGAGTTGTCGATGGCTGCTGCCGCCTGCCTCCGATGGGCACAGATCGCGTCAGGTGATCGGGAAGCGGTGCACTCGGGCGTAAGCGAGAGCTACTCGTGGGCGCACGGTGACAGCCAGGACGGCACCCGCCGCCCCCGATTTGATTTCTGGAGCCCCCGAGTGAGCAAGCGCACCTTCCAGCCGAACAACCGCCGTCGTGCCAAGACCCACGGCTTCCGCCTGCGGATGCGTACCCGTGCCGGTCGCGCGATCCTGGCGACCCGCCGCAGCAAGGGTCGCGCCCGCCTGTCCGCCTGATCCCGGTCAGGTCATGCCGTCGTGCTGCCCACCGAGAACCGGCTGAGGCGGCGCGAGGACTTCGCGACCGCGGTACGGCGAGGCCGTCGGGCCGGACGCCCGACTCTCGTCGTCCACCTTCGCAGTGATGCAACGGACCCGCACGCGCCTGGGGAGAGCGCTCCCCCGACGCGTGCGGGTTTCGTCGTGAGCAAGGCCGTCGGGAAGGCGGTCGTGCGCAACACGGTGAAGCGCCGGCTGCGTCACCTGATGCGCGAGCGGATCGACTCGCTTCCCCCCGGTAGCCTGGTAGTAGTACGAGCGCTGCCCGGAGCGGGTGACGCCGGCCACGCTCAACTGGCCCAGGACCTCGATGCCGCCCTTCGACGGCTGTTGGGAGGGGGCACGCGATGAAGTACCCGCTGCTGGCCCTGATCAAGCTGTACCAGTGGACGATCAGTCCGCTGCTCGGGCCGGTGTGCAAGTACTACCCGTCGTGCTCCCACTACGGATACACGGCCATCGACCGGCACGGCGCGGTCAAGGGAACGGCGCTCACCGCCTGGCGCATCCTGCGATGCAACCCGTGGTCCCTGGGCGGTGTGGACCACGTGCCGCAGCGGAAACGACCGCGGTGGCACGAGATGCTGCGCGACGCCTGGCGTGCGCGCACGGGCGGGACCTCCGCCGCCGAACCGGCCACCGAAGGCACCAGCTCTTCGGGGTCGGCAGCAGAGCCCCCGTCCCATGCCCAAGGAGCATGATTAGTGGACACGATTGCCAGCCTGTTCAGCTTCATCACGACACCTGTGTCCTGGGTCATCGTCCAGTTCCACAAGGTGTACGGGGCCATCTTCGGCCCCGACACCGGGTGGGCCTGGGGCCTGTCGATCGTGTCTCTGGTGATCCTCATCCGGATCTGCCTGATCCCGCTCTTCGTGAAGCAGATCAAGGCGACCCGCGCCATGCAGACGCTCCAGCCCGAGATGAAGAAGATCCAGGAGCGCTACAAGAACGACCGGCAGCGCCAGTCCGAGGAAATGATGAAGCTGTACAAGGACACGGGTACCAACCCGCTGTCCTCGTGCCTTCCGATCCTCGCGCAGTCGCCGTTCTTCTTCGCCCTGTACCACGTCCTCAGTGGTATCGCCTCGGGCAAGACCATCGGCGTCATCAACGACGACCTGCTGGCGAGCGCGCGTCAGGCGCACATCTTCGGCGCCCCGCTGGCCGTGAAGTTCATGGACAGCGAGGCGACGGTCCAGAAGCTCGGCGCCTCCCTCACGGACGTCCGTGTCGTCACCGCGATCATGATCGTCCTGATGTCGGCGTCGCAGTTCTTCACGCAGCGCCAGCTGATGACGAAGAACGTCGACACCACGGTCAAGACGCCGTACATGCAGCAGCAGAAGATGCTCATGTACATCTTCCCGGTCATGTTCGCCTTCTTCGGCATCAACTTCCCCGTCGGTGTCCTCGTCTACTGGCTGACCACCAACGTGTGGACCATGGGCCAGCAGATGTTCGTCATCCGCAACAACCCGACGCCGGGCTCGAAGGCGCAGGCCGCGTACCTGGAGCGGCTCACCAAGCACGTCACGCACCACGGCAGGATCCGCCGCCGGGGCGAGAAGGCCATCGTCAAGGCGATCGTCGCCAAGGGCCGCGACCGCAACGAGGCCGAGCGCAAGTTCATCAACGGCCTGACCAAGCTGGGCCTCGCCGCGCAGGCCGACGGCAGCGTCGCCAAGAGCGAGGTGCAGGTCGTCGAGAACGAGGACGGTACGACGACGCCCGTCGGCGCCCCCAAGCGCCAGCAGCCCAAGCGCCAGTCGAAGTCCCAGCGGCAGTCCGGTCCCACCGCCGCGAAGCCGGCCGGTGAGTCCGCCCCGACGACGTCGCTCACCAAGTCCGACGAGCCGCAGGACACCCCGCCCGCCGCCAAGCCGGCCGCTCCCAAGCCGGGCACCGGCGGTGGCCGCAGCAAGGCCCAGTCCGGGCAGCGCAAGGGTGGCCCGCAGCGCCCCAAGTCCCCGTCCAAGAAGTAAGAAGGAGCCCATCCCGTGACGGAAGGCACCACCTCCGCCGCCGCCGAGGGTGCAGACACCCTGACCCGCCTGGAGCAGGAGGGCGAGATCGCCGCGGACTACCTCGAGGGTCTGCTGGACATCGCCGATCTCGACGGCGACATCGACATGGACGTCGAAGCCGACCGTGCCTCCGTGTCGATCATCAGCGACAGTGGCCGCGACCTCCAGAAGCTCGTCGGCCGCGACGGCGAGGTGCTGGAGGCGCTCCAGGAGCTGACCCGGCTGGCCGTGCACCGGGAGACCGGTGACCGCAGCCGGCTGATGCTGGACATCGCGGGCTACCGCGCCCAGAAGCGCACCGAGCTCTCCGAGCTGGGCGCCAAGGCCGCGGCCGACGCGAAGAACTCCGGCGAGCCGGTCCGCCTCAAGCCCATGACGCCGTTCGAGCGCAAGGTCGTGCACGACGCGGTCAAGGCGGCGGGCCTGAGCAGCGAGTCCGAGGGCGAGGAGCCCCAGCGCTTCGTCGTCGTGCTCCCCAGCTGAATCCGGTAGAACTCCGGTTCGGCCGACGCGTTTCTCCCGGCCCCGTCTGTCCAGTCGTGCAGACGGGGCCGGATCTTTTGTCACCCCGGTGGTTTCGGCCGGCGCTCGGTGCGCCGGTGCGGTACGGAAGGACGGTCCCCGTGACGGAGGCAGCGGAACTCCCCCCTGCGCCCGAGGAGGCTCGTGAGGTATTCGGCGATCGCTTCGCGGACGCGGTCCGGTACGCCGAGCTGCTGGCCGAGGCGGGTGTACGGCGTGGGCTCATCGGCCCCCGCGAGGTGCCCCGGCTCTGGGAGCGGCACATCCTCAACTGCGCGGTGCTCTCCGAGGCGGTGCCCGAGGACGTGACGGTGTGCGACGTCGGCTCGGGCGCCGGGCTGCCCGGTATCCCGCTCGCGCTGGTCCGGGACGACCTCAAGATCACCCTGCTGGAGCCGCTGCTGCGCCGCACCAACTTCCTGGGCGAGGTCGTCGAGCTGCTCGGCCTCGACCATGTCACCGTCGTGCGGGGCCGTGCCGAGGAGGTCATGGGCAAGCTCCAGCCCGTCCATGTGGTGACCGCCCGCGCCGTGGCCCCCCTCGACCGCCTCGCCACCTGGGGCATCCCCCTGCTGAGGCCCTACGGCGAGATGCTCGCGCTGAAGGGGGACGCCGCCGAGGAGGAGCTGAAGAGCGCGGCGACCGCCCTGACGAAGCTCGGCGCGGTCGAGACGTCGATCCTCCACGTCGGCGAGGGCATCGTGGACCCGCTCTCCACGGTCGTCCGCGTCGAGGTCGGCGAGAGCCCCGGCGGGGTGCGGTTCGCGGCGAAGCGTGCCAAGGCGGCCCGGACGGGGCGGGCTCGGCGCCGCAGGTAGCGGACCGGGCTCGACGCCGCAGGTTATGGGCCGCGCCGGAGGCGGAGCCGCCTGTGCCGGTTGCTTTCCGGCGTTTGGGTGGATATCTGACGGAGTGTCGCGGCCGTTCGGCGGGCGGCGCTGGGCATCGTGTTTCACGTGAAACGTCGCTCCCTGCTGCACGGCATCATCAGCCGTGGCCGCGCCGCGGCCGAACCCCGCGACCGTAAGCCTCTCGGTTCACTCGATGAGGGAACGGAGTTGTCCACAGAGGTGGATTTCTCCACAGAAGACCAGACCTCACTGGTTCATGACCCCGAAGGCATGGGAGGCTCTGTGCATAGCGAGCCTGATGTCGAGGAGAGTGAATCCTTGCGGTCCGACGCCAACATCGCGGGACCGATGACCGATCCGGTCCCCGGTCCCCGTACCGAACCGTTGGGGGACGATGTTTCACGTGAAACACCGCCCCCGATGGACGACACCCCGATCGGTCGTGCTGCCCAACTGGCGGTAGAGGCGCTGGGTCGTGCAGGTGAGGGCCTGCCACGGCCCGAGCAGACCCGCATCATCGTGGTCGCCAACCAGAAGGGCGGCGTGGGCAAGACGACGACGACCGTCAACCTGGCCGCGTCCCTGGCTCTGCACGGCGGCCGGGTCCTGGTGGTCGACCTCGACCCGCAGGGCAACGCCTCGACGGCCCTGGGGATCGACCACCACGCCGAAGTGCCGTCCATCTACGACGTGTTGGTCGACAGCCGCCCGCTGTCCGAGGTCGTCCAGCCCGTCGTGGACGTCGAGGGCCTCTTCTGCGCTCCGGCCACGATCGACCTCGCCGGCGCGGAGATCGAGCTGGTCTCCCTGGTGGCCCGCGAGAGCCGGCTCCAGCGCGCGATCCAGGCGTACGAGCAGCCGTTGGACTACGTCCTCATCGACTGCCCGCCCTCGCTGGGCCTCCTGACGGTCAACGCGCTGGTGGCCGGCGCGGAGGTCCTCATCCCGATCCAGTGCGAGTACTACGCCCTGGAGGGCCTGGGCCAACTCCTGCGCAACGTCGACCTGGTACGGGGCCACCTCAACCCCACCCTGCATGTGTCGACCATCCTGCTCACCATGTACGACGGCCGGACGCGCCTCGCGTCGCAGGTCGCGGAAGAGGTGCGCACCCACTTCGGCGAGGAGGTGCTGCGGACGAGCATTCCCCGCTCGGTCCGTATCTCCGAGGCGCCGAGCTACGGGCAGACGGTGCTGACCTACGATCCCGGATCGAGCGGCGCCCTCTCCTATCTTGAGGCGGCACGAGAGCTCGCGCTGAAGGGTGTCGGTCTCAGCTACGAGGCTCCCCACGCCCATATCGGCGCCCAGAACAACCCGAACATGGTGGAGGGGATCCAGTGAGTGACCGACGGAAGATCGGCCTGGGCCGCGGCCTGGGCGCACTGATCCCAGCCGCTCCGACCGAGAAGACACCGGCCCAGGCCGCGCTGGGAGGCGGCTCCACGTCCCCCGCGTCGGTCCCGCTGCTCGCCGGTGACCGCGGGGTGGCCGCGGCGAAGGTGGCCACGCTTCCGGCGCCTGTTTCACGTGAAACATTGACGGAGTCGGCCGAGCCGGAGCTGCCGGCGCCGCCCATCGGCGCCCACTTCGCCGAGATCCCCCTCGACGACATCACGCCCAACCCCCGGCAGCCCCGTGACGTCTTCGACGAGGACGCCCTGCACGAGCTGATCACCTCCATCCAGGAGGTCGGCCTCCTCCAGCCGGTCGTCGTCCGTCAGACGGGACCCTCGCGCTACGAGCTCATCATGGGCGAGCGGCGCTGGCGGGCCTGCCGCGAAGCGGGCCTGGAGGCCATCCCGGCGATCGTGCGGGCCACGGACGACGAGAAGCTCCTCCTGGACGCGCTCCTGGAGAACCTCCACCGGGCGCAGCTCAACCCGCTGGAAGAGGCCGCGGCCTACGACCAGTTGCTGAAGGACTTCAACTGCACGCACGACCAGTTGGCGGACCGCATCGGCCGGTCCCGCCCTCAGGTCTCCAACACCCTGCGGCTGCTGAAGCTCTCGCCCGCCGTGCAGCGCCGGGTCGCCGCCGGGGTGCTCTCCGCCGGGCACGCCCGCGCGCTGCTCTCCGTGGAGGACTCGGAGGAGCAGGACCGGCTGGCCCACCGCATCGTCGCCGAGGGGCTCTCGGTGCGGGCGGTCGAGGAGATCGTGACCCTCATGGGGTCCCGGCCGCAGACGCCGCAGCGGGCCAAGGGGCCGCGTGCCGGTGCCCGGGTCTCCCCGGCGCTGTCCGACCTCGCGACGCGGCTCTCGGACCGCTTCGAGACGCGGGTGAAGGTCGACCTCGGGCAGAAGAAGGGCAAGATCACCGTCGAGTTCGCGTCGATGGAGGACCTGGAGCGCATCCTCGACTCCCTGGCGCCCGGCGAAGGGCCGGCGCTTCAGAAGGGGCTCCTTGAGGGCGGCGGCGGGGAGGAAGAGGAGGCGTAAGCGGGGGGTGAGGCTTCGGCGGGCGCTCGCCGGGTCTCGGTGGGCCGGCGGGCCGTCGCCGGGTCCGCGGTCGGCGTCTGTCGCGTCGGAGTCCTTCGCGCCGGTAGCAGCTGACAGGGGAGTTCGGCGTCCTGTCGGGAGGGTGAGCGGGTCGTGTCCGGTGGGTGCCGGAACACGGCCCGCTCTTTGCCTTTCCGGCGTATCGAGGCCATCGCTTCCTGGATACGATGCGGGCGGGTATGGCGCATCCACCGGGCAGCACCTCTGAGGGGGAGGGCGGGGGCCATGCGAACGATGAGCCGGACCGGACTGGTGAGCGCGGGCCTCGGGCTGGGCGCGGTCGGCGGGTTCGTCGGCAGTCTGCTCAGAGAACGGAGCGCTCTGGCAGCCGCTCGCGACGCCGCGGGCGAGAGAAGCGAGGAACAGGCTTCATGGGGCGTCGGCTCGTACCGCTCACGCTGGACAACCTCCAGGACCTTCCCCAGCGCTGCCGCTCGTGTGTCTTCTGGGAGCTCGACCCGGTCAGCGGCGAAGCAGCGGTGAAGGCCGGGACCCCGGCGCTGGAGAAGGAGGCGTGGATCTCCGCCGTCCTGCTCGACTGGGGGTCCTGCGGGCGGGTCGTCTACGTCGACGAGGCACCCGTCGGGTTCGTGCTGTACGCGCCGCCCGCCTATGTCCCGCGCTCCACGGCGTTCCCCACGAGCCCGGTCTCGCCGGACGCCGTGCAGCTGATGACCGGGTTCATCCTGCCGGGGTATCAGGGGCAGGGGCTCGGGCGGGTGATGGTCCAGACGGTCGCCAAGGATCTGCTGAGGCGGGGGTTCAAGGCGGTGGAGGCGTTCGGGGACGCGCGGTGGAGCGGGCCGTCCTGTGTACTCCCCGCCGAACATCTGCTGGCGGTCGGCTTCAAGACGGTCCGGCCGCATCCGGTCCACCCTCGGCTGAGGCTGGAGCTGCGGACCACGCTCTCCTGGAAGGAGGACGTGGAGCTGGCGTTGGACCGGCTGCTGGGGGCAGTGCAGAAGGAGCCGGCGCTCAGGCCGCTGTAAGAGAAGCTGTAAGAGAAAGGGCCGACCCAGTGGGCCGGCCCTCATGTTTCACGTGAAACAGCGCCTCGCGTTTCACGTGAAACATCGCTTCGCGCTGAGCCTTACTCGGCGATGAACTCGTCCAGGTCGCGCAGGATCGCGGCCTTCGGCTTCGCGCCCACGATCGTCTTGGCGACCTCGCCGCCCTGGTAGACGTTGAGCGTCGGGATGGACATGACGCCGTACTTGAGCGCCGTCTCCTGGTTCTCGTCGATGTTCAGCTTGACGATCTCGATCTTCTCGCCGAACTCGGCGGCGATCGCTTCGAGGGAGGGCGCGATCTGGCGGCACGGGCCGCACCACTCGGCCCAGAAGTCCACCAGGACGGGCTTGTCGCTCTTGAGGACGACCTCTTCGAAGTCGGCGTCGGTCACATGCTTGAGGGTGCCGGCCACAGGGGCTCCTTAAATCTTCTGTGCAGGGGGAGAGGGGATCAGACGGTGGTCTTCTCGGCGGTCTGCTCCTCGTCCGCGAGGGCCGCGAGGAAACGCTCGGCGTCGAGCGCGGAGGAGCAGCCCGTACCGGCTGCGGTGATCGCCTGGCGGTAGGTGTGGTCGACGACGTCACCCGCGGCGAAGACACCGGTCAGGTTGGTCCGGGTCGACGGCGCCTCGACCTTCAGGTAGCCCTCGCCGTCCAGGTCGAGCTGGCCCTTGAAGAGCTCGGTGCGCGGGTCGTGGCCGATCGCGATGAACAGGCCGGTCACCGGGAGGTCGGACAGCTCACCGGTCTTGAGGTTGCGCAGCTTCAGCCCGGCGAGCTTCTGCTCACCCTGGATCTCGGCGACCTCGCTGTCCCAGACGAACTTGATCTTCGGGTCGGCGAAGGCGCGCTCCTGCATCGCCTTGGAGGCGCGCAGGGAGTCCCGGCGGTGGACGATCGTCACGGACCGGGCGAAGCGCGAGAGGAACGTCGCCTCCTCCATCGCGGTGTCACCGCCGCCGATCACGGCGATGTCCTGGTCCTTGAAGAAGAACCCGTCACAGGTGGCGCACCAGGAGACACCGCGGCCGGAGAGGACGTCCTCGTTCGGCAGGCCGAGCTTGCGGTGCTGGGAGCCGGTCGTGACGATGACGGCCTTCGCCTTGTGGACCGTGCCCGCGGTGTCCGTGACGGTCTTGATCTCACCGGTGAGGTCGACGGACACGATGTCGTCCGGGATCAGCTCGGCGCCGAAGCGCTCCGCCTGGGCGCGCATGTTGTCCATGAGGTCGGGGCCCATGATGCCGTCGCGGAAGCCCGGGAAGTTCTCCACCTCGGTGGTGTTCATCAGGGCACCGCCCGCGGTGACGGCGCCTTCGAACACCAGCGGCTTCAGCGACGCCCGCGCGGTGTAGAGGGCAGCCGTGTAGCCGGCGGGCCCGGAGCCGATGATGATCACGTTACGGACGTCGCTCACGGCTAGGTTCCTCGTCTCTGGTCTGCGTCGTTCGACCGGTGGGAGCATCACTGCGCTCTCACCCCACCCAACGGATACTAAGGGGCGTGCATTCCCGGTGTGTCCGGGCACACGGAGGCTCGGGCGCGGCGGTCGACGCGGTGGACGGGGCGCCGGGGGCTACGGCTGGGCGTACGAGTGCTTGAGCAGCACGTCAGCCCGGGTGGCGGGGTGCTGTTCGCAGGCGCGGTCGACGAGGTAGGCGTCGACATGGGTGCGGTCGGAGGCGTTGCGGAAGACGACGAGGAGGACGTCCTTGCCCTCGTAGACGCCTTCCTTCGAGGCGAGCGCCGAGTCCGTGCGGGCCGTGCCCTTCAGGACGCAGGCCGGGACGTTCGGCGCGCTGAGCACCTGGGGGCTCTCGACCGTGCCCTGGATCCCGACGTCGCCCTTCGGGGAGCGGGACGACGACCGGTGGGCCTGGAGGGCGGCGTCGACGGATTCCTGGAGGGTGCCCTTGGAGAAGGTGTCCGCCGCTGTGGGACCGCCGCTGTCTCCGTCGCCCCCGGCGAGAGAAGAGAGCAGGACCGAGCCGAGGCCCAGGGCGGCGGCGGTGAACACCCCGAGGACGGCCGCTGTACGGCGACGGCTGCGGGGGCGTCCCTTGGTCTTGCGGCCGGGGCCGGTGGTGGCGCGGGGGTGACCGGAAGGGCGGTCGGAGGTGCGGTCGGGGGTGTGGTCCGGGGCGGATGTTTCACGTGAAACATCGGCAGCATCGGCAGCCACCCCAGCTCCAGCCACCTCAGCCCTAACCACCCCAGCCTCAGCCACCTCAGCCTCAGAGGCCATCGCCCCCGCCCCCGCCTCCGCCGCCAGCGCCGCGTCGATCCGCAGGGCGACGTCCTCCGGCATCGCCAGCGGCTCCGGCAGCGTCCCGAGGAGTTCGCGGATCTCCTCCAGGGACGCGTACGTGTCGGCGCAGACCTCGCAGCCGTCCAGATGCCGGCGCAGTTCTGTGGTCCGGGACGGCGTGGGGAGGCCCTCGGTGAGGTCGGAGAGCTCAGCGACGTCCGGGTGCCCGGCCGTGTCCGTCGTCGATGTCACGCTCGCCCACCTCCGCCCTTCGCGGTAGCTGAATCGCCGGTCCCGGCTCCGTCCGGACCCTTTTCGCAGGGATCCGCTGCCGGTGGGACGGATGTCCCCGCTCCCCGGTTCCGTCTGGTGCCCGACTCCTTCTCGTCGCCGCTGTTTTCCGGCCGGAGATGGGTGAGCAGGGGGAGGAGTCTCGCGCGCCCTCTGGCGCAGCGGCTCTTCACGGTGCCGGTGGGGACGTCGAGCACCTTGGCCGCCTCGGCGACGGGATAGCCCTGCATGTCGACGAGGACGAGGGCGGCGCGCTGGTCCGGCGGCAGGGTGCCCAGGGCCTCGATGAGCTGCCGGTGCACATCGCCGCGCTCGACCGGCTCGGAGGCGGACTCGTGGGGTTCCAGGAGCTGTTCGAGGCGCTCGGTGTCGTCGACGGGCGAGGTCTTGCGGGAGGCGGCCTTGCGGGCCCGGTCGAGGCAGGCGTTCACGGTGATGCGGTGCAGCCAGGTCGTGACCGCCGACTGGCCCCGGAAGGTGTGGGCGGCCCGGTACGCCGACACCAGCGCGTCCTGCACGGCGTCGGCGGCCTCCTCCCGGTCCCCCAGCGTCCGCAGCGCGACGGCCCACAGCCGGTCACGGTGCCGCCGCACGATCTCACCGAAGGCGTCGGGGTCGCCTGTCACATGGCGGGCGAGCAGATCGGAATCGCTCACACCGTCGAACCCGGCGCCTTCCGCCATCGGCCTCCTCCCCCTCCGGTGAGATGTCAGCCCGTGAACTTCACGTCCGTTATGGCCTGCTTGTACCCGGCGCCGTTGTACTGGTCCGCGCCCGAGTACGGCAGCGCCGTCAGCCATACGAGAACGTACCGCGTCTTCACCGGGGACTTGGCGGAGAACGTGAGTTGGCTGCTCCTCGTCTCCTTCTCGGCGATCTTCGTCATCGAGCCGAGCGGAGCCGAGGAGGAGAGCGAGTCGGTGGCGTACAGGGTGCCGGTGGTGTGGTCACCGCCGTAGAGCAGCTCTATCGAGGCACCCGACAGCTCCTGCTCGGACCCGAGGTCGTAGACGATGCCGACGCCCTGCTTGAAGGGAGCGAGGGTGGGTCCGCCGGTGAACGTGTACGTCCGCCAGTACGTGGACGCCTTCTTGTCGTAGGTCAGCCCCACGTCGTCGGCGTGCTGCGGCTTGCCGTCCGGGTAGTACTCGGCGGCGTCCTCGATCGGCAATGTCTTGACCGGCTTCGGTGCCGAGCTCGGCTTGTCGCCGTCGTCGTCCGTCTGGGTCTGGTTGGTGTCGGAGTCGCGCTGGCCGAGGAGGGCCTCCGCGAGCTGCCAGCTGCCGAGGCCGAGGGCGGCGATGAGGAGGGCGGAGACCGCCCACTTCAGGGCCTTGCCGGTGCGGCTCTGGAGCGGGGGCGGCGGGGCCGGGACCGGCTGGGTGACGTGGGGGGCCGGACGGCCGTACGTGCCCTGCTGGTAGGTGGTGCGCTGGTAGTCCGGGGGCGCGGTGAAGACCGGCTCCGGGGGGCGGATGCGGGGCATCTCGCCGATCGCCTTGACCAGTTCCTCCGGCGTCGTGCACGCGGCCTCGTGCCGGGAGGCGGTCGCGCCGTCGTTGACGAGGGCCCGCATCGCCAGCTCGGACAGGCCGCGGTGGACGTGCGCGCGGACCTGGTCGGGGGCGATGAGGCCGACGCCCTTGGGCAGCCCGGCGAGGCCGTGCGCGTCGTTCTCGTACGGCCAGCGCTGGGTGAGGGCCGCGTACAGCAGGGCGCCGATCGCCTCGGTGTCGGCGCGCTGCGGGGTGTCGGTGGCGATGCCGCGCAGCGCCGCGTTCACCGCGAGCCCGCGGATGCGCCACTGCCCGGTGGAGGTGCGCAGCACGGTGCCCGGCGTGAGCCGCAGATGGGACAGGCCCTCGCGGTGGGCGGCGGCCATGGCCGCGGCGAGCTGACTGACCATCTGGTACGCGTCGTGCGGCTCCAGGGGCCCGGCGGCCAGCAGCGTGGTCAGCTCGACCGCGTCGGGCAGCCACTCGTGGACGACGTACACGAGGTCGTTCTCCTCGACGGCGTCCAGCACCTGCACGAACCGCGGGTCGCCGAGGAGGGCTGCCGAGCGGGCCGCGGCCAGCACGGACCGCGCTCGCGCGTGGTCGGCCGGCAGGACGTGGACGCCGACCGCGCGGCGGAGTTTCTCGTCGACCGCGCGCCAGCTGCTGAACCCGTCCAGACGGGTGACGCACTCTTCGAGACGGTACCGTCTGGCAAGTTTGTGACCGCTGTGCAGCTCCGGTGCCGAGGTCTTCCCGGGACGCTCCGTCCCGTCACTCCCCTGTACCTCGTCGCTGTCCGTGTCCCGCTCCCGGTTCTGGGCCACGCCGTCGGCCGTGGACTCGTCCGCCTGTGCGGTCGGCGGCTCGGCGCCGCCGTTCGCTGCCACGTCGACGGCAGCCGTGCTCCGTTCCGCCACCGTCGCTCCCTGCCTCCCCATGTCATCGCGCGTCGCCGGCGATCGTGCACGCCGTTCGACGCCGAACCAATTGTGCCCACAGTCCGCCGCTATGCACGACACACGGCGGCGGACGATGGTTGTGCGCTGCGGCCCGGTCAGCGACCGAGTCGTCCGCGCACCATACCGACGAGCGAGTTGAGCTCCTCGATCCGCATCCGCCGTGCGGCCACGAAGAAGACTCCGAGCAGGACCGCGCCGCCCGCCAGCAGCGCGGCGAACGAGCCGATCACGCCCTGCCCGAGCGTGTGGGCGATGCCGTAGCAGGCGGCGCCGGCCAGCAGCGCGGCCGGCACCGAGGCGATGCACAGCCGCGCGTACGTCCGCAGCACGCGCGCGCCGTCGAGGTCGCCGCCGAGCCGCTTGCGCAGCCGCGCCCAGGCGACGCCGACGCCGATCGCGTAGGCCAGACCGTACGCGCCGGCCATGCCGATCACCGCCCAGCGGGACGGCAGGACGAAGTAACACAGCGCCGAGGCACCCGCGTTGACGGCGGCGACGATGACCGTGTTGTAGAAGGGGGTGCGGGTGTCCTCGTACGCGTAGAACGCGCGCAGGACGACGTACTGCACGGAGTAGGGGATCAGGCCGAGGCCGAAGGCCATCAGCATGAAGCCCATGTTCGTGGCCTCCGAGGTGCCGGAGGAGCCGAAGATCAGGGTGCACATCGGGACGCCGAGGGCGAGGAAGCCGAAGGCGATCGGGACGATGGCGACGGCCGTGGTGCGCAGGCCCTGCGAGATGTCGTCGCGGACGGCCCCCGCGTCGTGCTCGGCGGCCGAGCGGGCCAGGCGCGGCAGCAGCGCGGCCATCAGCGAGACGGTGATGATGGCCTGCGGCAGGCCCCAGATCAGCTGCGCGTTGGCGTAGGCGGCGAAGCCGGTGCCGTCGACCGGCGAGTCCTTCCCGGCCATGGTGGACAGCTGGGAGACGACGAGGGCGCCCGCCTGGTTGGCGAGGACGAACAGGAACGTCCACTTCGCGAGGGTGACGGCCTTGCCGAGGCCGTGGCCGCGCCAGTCGAAGCGCAGCCGCATCCGGAAGCCGGTCTCGCGCAGGTACGGGATCATCGCGAGGGCCTGGACGACGAGGCCGAGCAGGATGCCGACGCCGAGGAGGCGCTGGCCCTCCGGCGGGATGTTCGTGACCTCCATGCCGGAGTGCGCGGCGGTGCCGTAGACCCAGATGAACATGCCCAGCGTCACGATGATGACGATGTTGTTGAGGACCGGCGTCCACATCATCGCGCCGAACTTGCCGCGCGCGTTGAGGATCTGGCCCATCACGACGTGCACGCCCATGAAGAAGATGGACGGCAGGAAGTACTGGACGAAGGTGATGCCGACGTTGTTGGCGGCCGGGTCGCTGGCGACGGAGTCCGACAGCAGGCGGATCAGCAGCGGCGCGCCGAAGATCGACGCGGCGGTCAGGACGCCGAGGGCGACCATGACGAGGGTCAGCAGCCGGTTGGCGAACGCCTCGCCGCCGTCGTCGTCCTCCTTCATCGCGCGCACGAGCTGCGGCACGAAGACGGAGTTGAGGCCGCCGCCGACGGTCAGGATGTAGATCATCGTCGGGAGCTGGTAGGCGACCTGGAAGGTGTCGCCGAGGAGGCCGACGCCGAGCGCCGAGACGATCATCGCGGAGCGGACGAAGCCGGTGAGGCGCGAGACCATCGTGCCGGCCGCCATCACCGCGCTGGACTTCAGCAGCCCGGCGGCCTTGCCGCCCTTCTTCACGGGAGCCGGAGCGGTGGCCGCGGCGCCGGGGACCGGTACGGGGGGCTCGGGGGCCGCCGCCGTGAGGTTCATCGTCCGGTCGTCGACGGGCGGGTACTGCGGGGCCGGGACCTGCGGGTTCTCCATGTGCGGACGGTCGGTCTGCGGGCGTGGCGTGCGGGAAGGCCGAGGAGGCTGAGGGGGTTGAGGGGACTGAGCGGGCTG
>NZ_LIRL01000877.1 GCF_001419795.1 Streptomyces niveiscabiei | reverse complement strand
TGCCCGGCCCGTCGCGCGGGTCACTTCGCCGGCGGGGTCGTCTTCTTCGCGGCGGCCTTGCGGGGGGTGGCCTTCTTGGCGGGGGCCTTCTTCGCGGGGGCGGCCTTGGCTTCCGGGGCGGCGGCCTTGGGCTCCTCGGCCTTGGCCTCGGTGGTGGCCTCGGGCTTCTCGGCGGTGTCCTCCTGGACCTCCACCGCGACCGCCAGCTCCTGGATCTCCTCCGCGGCCTCGCCGCGCCACGTCTTCACGGCCTGCTCGCCGTGCTCGGCGACCTTCTCGTACGTCTCGCGCGCCTTCACCGCGTACTCCGCGGCCACGCCGACGCCCCGCAGCGCGAGGTCCTGCGCGGACTCGCCGAGGCGCTTGAGGTCCGCGTCGAGGGTGGTGCCGAGCTTCTTGAAGTCACCGTCCAGCGCGGTGACGAACTCGCCGACCTTGGTCTGGAGCGTCTCCTGCGCCTCCTTCGCCCGCTCGCCCGCCTTCACGCCGGCCTCCTTCGCGCGGGCGCCGGCCTCCTTCGCACGGGCCTTGGGGTCGCTCTCCCGCACGGCCTCGAACCGCGCCGGGGCCTCCGTACGCAGCTGCTCCACCAGCGCGGGGACCTTCTTGACCTCCTGGAGCGCGAGGTCGGCGGCGCCGGCCGCGAAGTACAGGGGGGTCGGGTCGCTGAGGGTCTTGCGCAGATCGTCGGTGATGGCCATGGTGGGTGTTCCTCCCGGTTTCGCGTTCGTCACGTACGTCGGCATCGGCCGAGGTGATGCTGATCCGCAGTCGGGCGGCCGGTCCCCTGGACCGGTCAGCCGGCCGCCCCCTGCGGGTCGCTGTCGTTGTGTGTGGGGTTCTTCCGTGCGGGTTTCTTCTGCACGGGGTCTTTCTGCGCGGGGTGCTTCTGTACGGGCTCGTCGGTGCCGAAGTCGCCTTCCGCACCCGGCGTTTGGGCCGGCGTTCGGGTCAGCGTCTGGGCCGGCGTTTGGGCTCCCGCCTCGAACCCGTTCTCCTTGCGGAACGACTCGTAGATCTGGAGCAGCGCCTGCTTCTGCGGCTCGGTCAGCGTCGGGTCCGCGAGGATCACGCCCCGCGTCTCCACCTCGTCGAGATCCCGCTCGGCGTCGAGGATGCCCGCCCGTACGTACAGCGTCTCGGCAGAGATCCGCAGCGCCTTCGCGACCTGCTGCAACACCTCCGCGCTCGGCTTCCGCAACCCCCGCTCGATCTGACTGAGGTACGGGTTCGACACCCCCGCGGCCTCCGCGAGCTGCCGCAACGACAGCCGCGCGTTCCGCCGCTGCTCGCGCAGGTACTCGCCGAGGTTCCCGACATTGAGCGATGCCATGCCTCCACCATGCACCGCCCCCGCTAACTATTGCAAGCACCCGCTTGCAAAAGTGCGCCGCGTCACTGAGAACGCTTCGTAGGCTCCCCCATTGACCTGTCTTGCGGCTTCGGCGGCCTCATGGAACGCGTCGCCACGGTCATCGTCGACACCCGGCCTTGGTACTGGCGGGCTCTCGTCTTCAACTGTCGCGAGTTGGCCGAGGACTCCAACCGGCTCGTGACAATGTGTGATCGCGAGCGGTGTCCGGTCCCAGGGCCGGTCGGTCTCCTTCACCGACCACTGCCAGGGGACCGTCGAGCGGCGGTCAGTGTGCCCGCAATGCCTCCCGCTACGGCCGCACCATCGGCGGGTGAGGCCCCGCACCCGGTGACGAACGTCCGTGAACGCCCCACCCGCGACGGGCAGCCCTGCGATCATCGATCCATCCCTGGGTGAGCGACACGAATTGAGGAACACCATGGCGTGGGCCTACGCGGAACTGGCCAAGGAAGCAGCCAAGCGCGGCGGTCCCACCGCGCTGCGCGCCTTCTACACCGGGCGGGGCATGATCATCGGCGGTGCCATTACCGGCGCCTCCATCGCGGGGACCGTCGTCTACGACAAGTGGAGCAAACGCCGCACCGCTGCTGCTGCCGAAACGGTGTCCGACGCTGCCACAGAGACGCCGGCCGCTGACGACACCCGGAGCGGGCAACCTGCCGATAGCTCCCGTACGGACCGACTCCTGCAGTGAGGGAGCAGCTACCCAACGGCGGCGTCGATCTGTCACCCGACGAGGTCGAAGCCCTGCACGCCAGGTGGTCATCCTGCTGGACCCCGAGTGAGGTCGCGCAGCAGCTGACCGGGATCCGCACGCCTTGGTACGTGGCCGCAGGCTGGGCGCTGGACCTGTTCCGCGGCAAGCAGACGCGCGCTCATGGAGACATCGAGATCGCGATTCCGGCCGCCAGTTTTCCAGAAGTCCGCGACCGCTTCCCCGGCCACGTCTTCGACGCGGTAGGCAGCGGCCGGATCTGGGAGGACGCCACACCAGAGGTGCTGGCCGCCGTACATCAGACATGGCTCCGCGATCCGGCCACCGGAAACTACCTGCTCGACGTGTTCCGTGAACCTCACGACGGCGACACCTGGATCTGCCGACGCGACGAGAGGATCCGGCTTCCCTACAGCGGCATCATCCACCGCACCCAGGACGGCATCCCGTATCTGGCACCCGAACTGGTCCTGCTGTTCAAGGCCAAGCACGCCCGTCGAAAGGATCAAGCAGACTTCGACGCGACCGTCCCGCACATGACCACTGCTCAGCGCGAGACCCTGGCCGAGCTACTCGCCCGTGTGCACCCGGGACACCTCTGGATCGCGGACCTGTAGCCGCCGCTTGGACCAACGGAACAGCCAGTACCGGCGAGATTGATCTTCTGCTCCGTTCCTACTGGAACCCCGTACCCGCGTCGTGCTGATCAGTTGATCCTGTGCCGCGTTCGACCCGCGCGGTGAAACGACTGTGGAGCCCTGCCCCCGGGCAGGACGCCACCATGTCACGGGTTCTGGATCTACCAGACAGCGGTGCGGAGAAGGAACCGCAGCTGGCGGTTACGTCGGTTCTTGCGGAGGTCGGGACCTCGGGTCTTCCAGAAGATCCAGCGAGGCTGGGGTGCCGCTTCCTTCGACTGGTCCGTAAGCTCGGATTCAGTGCTGACAGCTCCGCACCGGGAGGACTTCTCCCGCGCGGCCGATCTGTGGGACATGCCGGGGCGCGAGTCGGAGAAGCCGTACTTCGGCTGGCTCACCACCGAACTGCCGGTCTACTTCCCCGGCACCGTCGATCTGAAGACCCATATCCACACTCGCCCGATCGGTGAGCGGCCCCTGGTCGAGCTCGAACCCACCGATCACCCGCTCGCCGTCGAACAGTGCACCGGCATCGCCACGGACCGGGTGCGTGAGATCGCCGAGGCCGTACGGCACTTCACCGGCGGTGCTGCGCGCGACGGAGATTCCGTGTGACGACGATTCCGAGTGACGACGATGAGGTCGCCCTCTGAACCGTGCCGCTGCTCTCGCCGCCGGGTGAACCGGCGTGCCGGGGGCCGTCCCGGGGCCGGCGCATCCGCAGGCGCCCGTACCGAGTTGGCGGCCGGTGTCTGTCCGGAATGCTGCCCAACGGCCACGGGGGCGGCCCCGCTCCAGGTCGCTCTGGGCCGCATGGTCACCGTTCCCGTGGCCATGGGGGCCGTTCACTTCAGCAAGGCCGCCCTGAACGCCTCGCGATGTTCCGCCAGCCAGCTCTGCAAGCGGTCCCAGCGTGCCCAGCCGCCGCGTTCGGTGAGGGCCTGGAGGTAGGTGGGGTCGCCGGTGGTCACGCGGTGGGTGACGAAGGTGCGGCAGACGGCCGTGGCCTGTTCGACGACGTCGGGCAGGTCGGCGCGGTCCTGGGGCGGGAGGCCGTAGGCGTCGGCGAGGATGCGCAGGCGGGCGGGAGCGTCCAGGCCGGCGGGGTAGTAGGCGGACGCCGAGGCGGGGTCGACCAGCGGTACCCAGTAGCGGGCGGTCATGGCGACGTCCCAGAGGGGGCGGCCGGGGGCGGCCAGGTCGAAGTCGATCAGGGCGGCGGCGCGGCCGTCGCGGAAGACGACGTTCTCCGGGCATACGTCGTTGTGGCACAGCATCGTTCCCCCCTCCGGATCGGCGAGGTCCGAGGGCCATTCGGCGTGGGGGTCGACCGGGACGGCCGCGCTGCTCTCGTGCAGGCGCCGCAGCAGGCTTCCCACGGACGCGAGGGCGGAAGCCGTCATCGCCCGGTCCGGGAACGGCGGCAGGGCCACGTCTCCGGGGATGAAGGTGAGCTGCTCGCGGCCGTCCTCGGTGAGACCGACAGGAACCGGCGCCGCGTCGAAACCGTGCGCCCTGAGCGCGCGGAGGTATGCGTGCAAGGCGCGCGCGTTGCGCGGTGCCGGACGCTCCACCAGCTCACCCCGCCGGAACACCGCCCCCGCGTTCGCCATACCGCCGACCAGCGCCCCGCCCTCAGCCGTCATACCGGTCACGCTATCGCCGTACGGCCCCGCGCGGACGCGGTGCTCTGGGTTCAGGACGGCTGGACCCTGTCGAAGTGGGCGACCGCCTCCATGGGGTCCGGGCTGACCAGGCGGTCCAGGCCCGCCGTCGTGATCCGGGACCACTTCGCGGCCCGTTCCCACATGCGGAGTTCGAAGGTGCGGACCGCCGCGTCGAGGTTGTCCGTCATGAGGGACTCCGCCAGTTCGGCGCCCTCCAGCATGGCGAGGTTCGCGCCCGCGCCGAGGGGCGGCATCAGGTGGGCCGCGTCACCCAGGAGAGTTACGCCAGGAGTGTGGGGCCAGGTGTGGGAGACGGGGAGGGTGTGGATGGGGCGGTGGGTGAAGGTCGTACCTCGGTGGAGGAGGTCGAGGAGGGCGGGGGACCAGCCGGAGAACAGGGTCAGGAGGGTTGCGCGGAGGGACTCCGTGTCGGACGGGTCGAGGTGCGCGTGCCAGTCCTCCGGCGCGCGGAATTTCGCGTACACCCTGACCCGGCCTCCGCTGCCCCGCTGCGCGACGAGGGAGCGGTTCACGCCGTACGCCGCCAGGGAGCCGTCGCCGATCAGGCGGGCGAGGTCGTCGTCGGCGGGCTCTTCGCCGAGGGACGTCTCGACCGAGGTCACTCCTGTGTAGTACGGGGTGACCGGCGAGACGGCGGGCCGGGTGCGGGACCAGGCGCCGTCCGCGCCGACGACGAGGTCGTACGTCTCCTCGCGGCCGTCCGCGAAATGGACCCGCCCCGGTACTACCCGGGTACCCCTCAGGTCGTACGGGCCGCCGGTGCCTGGCTCCACCCGCGTCACCTCCCGGCCCCACTGGACGTCGAGCGGCCCCAGCAGCAGGTCGCGGAGTTGGCCGCGGTCGATCTCGGGGTTGGCGAGGTCGCCCGGGCGGGGACGCCAGTCGCGCAGGACCGTGCCGTCGGGGGCGAGGATGCGCATGGCCTGGGCCTCGGGGCGGGACAGGGCCGCGAACTCGTCCAGCAACCCCGCCTTCTCCAGGGCGAGTTGGCCCATCCCCGCGTGGAGGTCGAGCGAGCCGCCCGGGGGGCGCGCGTCGGGCGAGGGGTCGCGTTCGAGGATCGTGACGGCATGGTCGTACCCGTGTACTACCCGCGCGAAAGTGAGCCCGGCGGGCCCGGCTCCGACGACGGCGATGCGATGTCCCATGTTGATACACTGTATTTTCACGATGCGTCGTATCGCAACCGTACGATGTGAACCATGACTGTCTGGGACCGGCCCGAGCCCCCCTCCCGCCCCGTACCCCTCGACCGCGACCGCATCGTCACCGCCGCGATCGCCCTCGCCGACGAGGGCGGACTCGACGCGGTGTCACTCCGCAAGGTCGCCGCCCGGCTGAACGCGGGGCCGATGCGGCTGTACGGCTACATCGCGACGAAGGAGGAGCTGTACGACCTGATGGTGGACGCGGTCCACGCTGAGATCGTCCCTGGGGTTGGGACGGGGGCTGGG
>NZ_LIRL01000876.1:8686-8884 GCF_001419795.1 Streptomyces niveiscabiei | reverse complement strand
CCACCGCGGTCCTGGGCGCGGCTGCCGTACCCGCCGCGGCGGCCCCGCACGGCCCGGCCGCCGGACACGCGGCGCACGGCCGGGGCGGCTACGGCGACCCCGCCCGCCTCGGCTACCAGAAGGCCGTCGCCACCGCCCTCGTCAAGGGGGTGTTCGAGCGCGGGGACACCGCCGTCGTCGACCGCTTCGTACGGCCGG
>NZ_LIRL01000876.1:0-8655 GCF_001419795.1 Streptomyces niveiscabiei | reverse complement strand
TCCACCAGCAGTTCCCCGACGCCCGGTACGACGTCAAGCGGGCCATCTCCCAGGGCGACCTCGTGCTGCTCCACTCCAACGTCGTGCTGGTCCCGGGCACCAAGGGCGCGTCCGTCGTCGACATCTTCCGCTTCCAGGGCGGCAAGGTGGCCGAGCACTGGGACGTGATCCAGAACGTGCCGGACACCACGGCCAGCGGCAACGACATGTTCTCCACGCTGAGTTCACCGCGCGTCTCGCAGCCCCTGGACCACCGGCTCACCCAGGCCAACCAGGCGCTGGTCACCAAGGCGTTCGACGAGCTCATGGTCCACAAGGACCTGACCGCCCTCGACCGCTACTGGGACCCCGGCTACCTCCAGCACAACACGCAGATGCAGAGCGGCGTGCCCGCAGCGAAGACCGGCCTCGGCGGGTACTTCGCCTCGGCGCCGCAACTGACGGTCATCCCGAAGCGGATCATCGCCGAGGGCGACCTGGTGGCCGTCCACAGCCACTACGTCAACTATCCGGGAGACCGGGGCGCGGCGATCCTGGACCTGTTCCGGGTGCGGAACGGCAAGATCGTCGAGCACTGGGACATCATCCAGAACGTCCCGGAGACCTCGGCCAACGGCAACGGCATGTTCTAGGGACCGCCGTCGACCTCACGCGTTCGCGTCGCGGAGCGTGCGCAGGATGCGCTCCAGGTGGCGGCGGTCGTCCGCCGAGAGTGGTCCGGCGACGTGGTGGCGCAGGTGGGAGACGTGGGCGGTCAGTGCGCGGTCGAGCGCCTGGCCGCCCTTGTCGGTCAGTACGGCGAGTGCGGCTCGCCGGTCGGCGGGATCGGGGGCGCGGCGGATGAGTCCGTCCTTCTCCATGCGGTCGGCGAGCCGGGTGAAGCCGCCCGAGCTGAAGGACACGGCCTCCGCCAGGTCCGTCATGCGGAGCCGGTGGCCGGGGGTGCGGCCCAGTCGCAGCAGTACTTCGAACCAGGTCTGCGGTATGTCGAGATCGCGGTTGACCAGGGGTTTGAGGCAGCTGTAGGCCTCCACGAAGAGACCGAAGAGTGTCACGTCGTCGTCGTTCAGCAGGTGCTCGTTCACTCCTCAAGGGTGACAGAAGGACATGAACGGAAGAAACTGCCGTTGCAATATCTGCTTCAGCAGTTATATTGTCTGAGTCAGCAGATACTTCGCTGTGGGGTGTTCTCCCCGATCACCACCCTTCACCCGAGGAAGCACGCATGAGCACTCTCTCCTTCAAGGTCCTCGATCTCGACTTCCCGGCCGGCAGCAAGAACAAGACGGCCACGCTCGTCACCGGTGAGAACGAAGCACTGCTGGTGGACGCCGCCTTCACCCGCGCCGACGGCCACCGCCTGGCCGCCGAGATCCTCGACTCCGGCAAGACCCTCACCACCGTGTTCGTCAGCCACGGCGACCCCGACTTCTACTTCGGCGCCGAGGTGATCGCCGACGCCTTCCCCGAGGCGAAGTTCGTCGCCACCCCGATCGTCATCGAGCACATCGCCCACTCCTACGAGGGCAAGCTCAAGGCCTGGGCCGCGCTCGGCCCGAACCTCCCCACCCGCCTGGTCGACCTGGAGCCGCTGACCGGCGACCTCACCCTGGAGGGCCACACCTTCGAGCTCAAGGGCGGTCCGGCCGGCCTGCCCGACCGGCACTACCTGTGGCAGGCCGAGTCCCGCGCGCTGCTCGGCGGGGTCCTGCTCTTCCAGCAGGAGCACGTCTGGGTCGCCGACACCGCGACCCCCGGCGACCGCGCCGCCTGGATCGGCCTGCTCGACGAGATGGCCGCCCTGGACCCGCAGCTGGTCGTCCCCGGCCACCGCCTGCCCGGCACCGCGGCGGACGCCTCCGCGATCACCGCCACCCGCGACTACCTCGTCGCCTTCGAGGAGGAGCTGGGCAAGGCGGCCGACGGCGCCTCGCTGAACGACGCCCTTGTCAAGCGCTTCCCGGACAACGGCATGCTGATCGCCGCGCAGATCGGCTCGAAGGTCGCCAAGGGCGAGATGAAGTGGGGCTGACCATGAGCGACTTCACCACCTCCACCGCGCCCGCCGATGTCGTACGGCGCCAGTACCTGGCCTCCGCCGCCGGTGACCTCGCGGCCCTGCGCGCCACCCTCGCCCCCGACGTGGAGTGGACGGAGATGGCCGGCTTCCCGCTGGCCGGCACCTACCGCACCCCCGACGGCGTGACCTCCAACGTCATGGAGCAGCTCGGCAAGGAGTGGGACGGCTGGACCGCGCACGACGACACCTACGTCGTCGACGGCGAGAACGTCGTCGTCCTGGCCCGCTACACCGCGACCAACAAGGCCACCGGCAAGGCGATCGACGTCCGCGTCGCCCACCACTTCGTGGTCCGCGGCGGACTGATCGTCCGCTTCGAACAGTTCGTCGACACCGCCCTGGTGCGCGACGCGATGACCGGCTGAACAGCCCGAGCAGGACGGCCCACAAGCGGGAGCGGGGCCGTCCGCATGCGCATGAGCACCGTCCTCGGTGCGAACCCTGTCCCCATTCCCATGACGGAAGGTTTCATCAGCATGTCCATCCTCCCCAGCAGGCGACGCATCCTGGCGACAGGTGCCGGTGCCGCTCTCGGTGCCGGAGTGTTCGGCGCGTCGACCGCCTCCGCCTCCGCCTCGGTGTCCCCGCACGCGGCCGGTCCCGAGGAGACCCGGTCGCTCGACGAGCTCTACCGAGCCGCCCTCGCGGAGGGCGGAAAGCTCGTGATCTACGCGGGTGGTGACGTCTCGACGCAGGCGGACGGCCTCCGCACCGGCTTCAAGAACCGCTTTCCCGGCATCGATCTGACGGTTGTCGTCGACTACAGCAAGTACCACGACGTCCGGGTGGACAACCAGTTCGCCACCGACACCCTCGTACCCGATGTCGTGCAGTTGCAGACCGTCCAGGACTTCGTGCGCTGGAAGGAGCAAGGGCGGCTGCTCGCCTACAAGCCGGCCGGGTTCTCGAAGGTGTACGCCCCCTTCAAGGACCCGCAGGGTGCCTGGGTCGCCGTGCAGGTGGCCGCCTTCAGCTTCATGTACGGTCCGGCGGCGGTCGGTCCGGACGTGCCCACGAGCCCGCTCGACCTCGTCGACGCCAGGTGGAAGGGGCGGATGGCCTCCTCCTACCCGCACGACGACGACGCGGCGCTCTACCTCTACACGCTCTACGTGCAGAAGTACGGCTGGGACTGGCTGGCCCGGCTGGCCGCCCAGGACCTCCAGTTCGCCCGCGGCAGCTTCAGCCCCAGGGACGCCGTCACCAGTGGACAGAAGGCCATCGGCATCGGCGGCTCCGGCGCGCCCCTGGCCTCCGGGCCCGTCAAGTGGGTGCTCCCCGACGGGGCGACGCCGTTCATGTCCTGGGGGCAGCGGGCCGCGATCCTGAAGCAGGCCAAGAACACCACTGCCGCCAAGCTCTACCTCAACTGGCGGTTGTCCACCGGAGAGCAGCAGGCCGCCACCAACGGCTGGTCGGTCCGCACGGACGTCACTCCGCCCACGGGCCTCAAGCCCGTCTGGCAGTACCCGAACGGCAACCTCGACGGCTTCCCCCGCTTCATGGCCGACCGCGCCGCCGTCGAGCGCTGGAAGCAGACGTTCGCTCTCTACTTCGGCGAGGTCAAGGGAGACCCGACCCCGGGCTCGCTCGGCCTGCATCCGGGCGCCTGACCCGTCATCTGGTCGCTCCTCTCATGAATCCGTTGTAGATGAATTTCTGAAGCGCCAGGAAGATGATCAGGGTCGGGAGGATCACCAGGATCGCTCCCGCCGAGATTGTCTCCCAGTGGGCGCTGAAGGGGCCTTTGAAGCGGAACAACGATGTCGAGATCACTCCCAGGTCCTGTGACGGCATGTACAGGAACGGAATGTAGAAGTCGTTGTAGACAGTGATGCCCTTCACGATCACCACGGTCGCTATCGCCGGTTTGAGGAGGGGGAAGATGATGCGGCGGTAGATCGTGAAGGCGTTCGCTCCGTCCAGGCGGGCTGATTCGTCCAGGGAGATGGGGATGGAGCGGACGAATTGCAGGAAGATGTAGATCGAGACGATGTCTGTGCCCATGTAGAGGGTTATGGGGGCCCAGAGGGTGTCGAACATTCCGAAGCCGTTGACTATCTGGAAGGTGGCCACCTGGGTGGTGACGCCGGGGACCAGGGCCGCCAGGAGGAAGAGGGTCACCACCAGTTTCCTGAAGCGGAACGTGAAGCGGTCTATCGCGTAGGCCGTCATCGAGCCGATCAGGACCGTACCGGTGATCGAGAAGAGCAGGATGACCGCCGTGTTGCCGAAGGCGGACAGCATGTGGCCGTCCTGGAACGCCGTGACGTAGTTGTGGAAGTTGAGGAAGTCGTCGGGGAGGGCCAACGCCTGGTCGTCGCGCGCGAGTTCGTCGTCCGTCTTCAGGGACGTCAGGAAGACGACCGTGAGCGGGAGCAGGACGATCAGCGTCGCGAGGATCAGGGAGAGGTGGACCAGGGCGCGGGAGACGGAGCGGCGCGTCATGTGAGGTCCACCCTGTCGTCGGGGACGAGTCTGCGCTGGATCCAGGTGACCGCGAGGACGATCAGCAGAAGGACCAGTGCGCAGGCGGAGGCGAGGCCGGTCTTGTTGAACTGGAAGGCCAGTTTGACGGTCTGGATGACGAATGTCTCGGTGCCGGTCGCGCCGCCGGTCATGATGTACGGGACCTCGAAAACAGCGAGGGAACCGGAGATGGAGAGAATGACCGTCAGCGTCAGGACCGGTTTGATGCCGGGGGCGATGATGTAGCGGAACTGGTGCCAGCGATTGGCGCCGTCGAGTTCTGAAGCCTCGTACAGTTCGCTCGGAATCGACTGGATCGCGCCCAGGAACAGGACGAAATTCAGGCCCAGGTAGCGCCAGACGGAGACGCCCGCCAGGGAGACGTTCGCGGAGACCGGCGTACCGAGCCACGCGTGGTCCGTATGGACGCCGATCAGGGCGAGGACGGAGTCGAGGGTGCCGCCGTCCTGGAAGAAGTACAGGAAGACGAATCCGATGGCGACGCCGTTGATTAGATAGGGGAAGAAGAGGACGCCCTTGAAGAAATTGCGGAACCGGACGTTGAAGCTCAGGACCGTCGCGAAATAGAGCGCGGCGACGATCTGGACGGCGGACGCGGCGAGGTAGTAGCCGCTGACGAAGAACACCTCGAACAGGTCGGGCCGGGTGGCGAGTTCGCGGTAGTTCTCGGTGCCGGTGTAGTGCAGTTCGGGGCTGACGCCGTCCCAGTCGGTGAAGCTGTAGCCGATCATGTTGACGATCGGGACGTACGTGAAGGTGATCAGCAGCGCGAGCGGCGCGAGCAGGAACAGCCAGGGGGTGAGCCCGCGCAGGAGGCGGGCGCGGCGCGGGGCCGGCGCCGGTACCGGCGTGGCGTCCTTCTCGCCCCGCCGGTCCACCGCCGCCCGCTGTGCGAGGCCCGCCATCAGGACCCCACGTTCTTCTCGGCGGCCGTCCACTTCTTGCCGAGGTCGGCGAGGAAGTCGTCGAGGTTCCCCTTGCGGGCGCCGCGTGCGAGGTCGACGAGGTTGAGGCGGTAGTCGGGCGCGTAGATGCCGACCTCGGACTCGTTGTCGATCAGCTTGACCTTGGCGCCCTGGGTGTCGTCGAGTTCGATGAGCTTGACGCCGGCGTCCTCGTACGGCTTGAGGACGGCGGGCAGGGGGGCGTTCTGGAGCGGGGAGATCGCGAGGTTGTCCTTGTCGTAGCCGGACTTCTCGGTGAACCAGTCGATCCAGGCGCGGGCGGCTTCCTTGTGCTTCGAGTGGACGTTGACGGCCTGGTTGTAGTCGGGGCTGACGGTGGAGCAGAACGTGCCGCCGGTCTGCGTGGGGAAGGGCATGAAGCCGATGTCGTCGGGGTCGACGCCGGCCTTCTTGGCGGCGTCCTGGAACTGGACGATGGCCCAGGTGCCGAGCCACTGGGTGGCGATCTGTCCCTTGGCCAACTGGGGTTTGGACAGTTCCCAGTTGGTGGTCGTCGGGTCCTTCTCGGCGAGGCCCTGGTCGACGATGTCGTAGAGCAGGGTGTCGCCGACGCGCAGGTCGGCGCCCTCGGCCCAGGGGTCGCCCGAGGCGAGCTTGGCGGTGGCGCCGGGGTCGCAGTGGACGAGGCCGTTGACGGCCGTCCAGGAACTGAGCGTCCACTGGGCGGCGAAGTTCGTGTAGTACGGCGTCGCGTCGGTCTTGTCCTTGATCGCCTTGAGGGCGGTGAGGAACGCGGCTGGTGTGGTGGGCCAGTCGGTGACGCCGGCCTCGCGCCAGATCCGCTTGTTGTAGACGAAGCCGGGCATGACGCCGATGGGGGTCTGTCCGTAGACCTTGCCGTCGACGGCGGTGAAGCCGGTGAAGCGGAACTTCTTGGCACGGTCCTCGACGGTGCCGAGGGAGGCGAAGAACTTCGGGTAGTCGGACTTCTTGATGACCGCGGGGATCATCAGGACGTCGCCGTAGTTCTCCGTGTTCATGCGGATCTTGACTTCGGACTCGTAGTTGGTGAGCGCCTGGAACTCGACCTTCACCTGCGGGTACGTCTTGTTGAACGCGGCGGCGTACTCCTTCATCCTCCCGTTCTGCACGAGGTCGGTGCGCTGGGTGAGGACGGTGATGGTGCCGGAGACCTTGGCGGGGTCGGCGGGGGCCTCGGCGTCGGCGCCCTTCGAGGTGCCCCCGGTGGAGGTGCAGCCCGCGGCGAGGAGAGCGGCTCCCACGGCCACGGCCAGGACGGTACGGCGGTTCATGTGCATCGACTCCGTTCAGTGGGACGGAAGAGCACGTGCGGGTTGGCTGATTCGGCACTCTGACAGCGCTTTCTCAACCGGTAAAGTCCCATTCCCGCCAAGGATGTGAAACTCGTCGTCCTCCCTTGAGGTGGACCGGTTTAGGGAGAGCGCATGCTTCAGGTCGCACCGCTGCACGACGGCTGGACCCTGCGGCACGACGGCGAGGCGCTCCCGGCGGTGGTGCCGGGCTGCGTGCACACGGACCTGCTGGCCGCCGGGGTGATCCCGGACCCGTTCCTGGGGCTGGGCGAGACCGAGGTGGCGTGGGTCGGGCGGCGGGAGTGGACCTACGAGCGCGACCTGGTCGCGGAGGCGGACGGGCACGAGCAGACCGACCTCGTCTTCGAGGGCCTCGACACGGCCGCCGAGATCCGTCTCGACGGTCAACTCCTGGGCCGGGTACGGAACATGCACCGCTCGTACCGCTTCGACGTGACCGGCCTCAGCGGCCGGCTCACCGTCCGGTTCGCCTCCGCGTACGCCGAGGCGGAGGCGGTGCGGGGGCAGGTGGGCGAGCGGCCCGGCGCGTACGCCGAGCCGTACCAGTACCTCCGCAAGATGGCCTGCTCCTTCGGCTGGGACTGGGGTCCGACGCTGGTGACGGCGGGCATCTGGCGCCCGGCCCGCCTGGAGCGCTGGGCGACCGCCCGCATCGCCCGGGTCCGGCCCCTGGTGACCGTCGAACAGGGCGTGGGCGTCGTCGAGTTGGCCGTCGAGGTCGAGCGCGCCCGCGTCGAGGCGGCCCTGTCCGTCGAGGCCCGGGTGGGCGGCGTCCGGGTGCGCGGCGCGATCGACGGCACGACCGGCACCGTCCGCCTCAGGGTGCCGGACGTCGCCCTGTGGTGGCCTCGCGGGTACGGCGAACAGCCGCTGTACGACGTGGAGTTGACGTTGCTGCACGGCGCGGAGGCGCTGGACGTGTGGCGGCGCCGGGTCGGTTTCCGCACGGTCGAGCTGGACAGGTCCCCCGACGAGCACGGCACCGGGTTCACGCTGGCCGTCAACGGCGAGCGGCTCTTCGCGCGGGGCGTGAACTGGATCCCGGACGACGTGTTCCCCTCCCGGATCACCCGCGAGCGCTACCGGACGCGCCTCCAGCAGGCCGCCGACGCGGGCGTGGACCTCGTCAGGATCTGGGGCGGCGGGATCTACGAGAGCCACGAATTCTACGACGCCTGCGATGAGTTGGGGCTCCTGGTCTGGCAGGACTTCCCGTTCGCGTGCGCCGCCTACCCCGAGGAGCAGCCGCTGCGGGGCGAGGTCGAGGCGGAGGCGCGGGAGAACGTCGTCCGGCTCATGCCGCACCCCTCGCTCGTGCTGTGGAACGGCAACAACGAGAACCTGTGGGGGTTCCGGGACTGGGGGTGGGAGGAGGCGCTGGGCTCGGACTCCTGGGGCGAGGGGTACTACCTGGGCGTACTGCCGCGTGTGGTCGCGGAGTTGGACCCGACGCGGCCCTATACGGCGGGCAGTCCCTGGTCCGGGTCCTGGGACCGGCACCCGAACGATCCGGCGCACGGCACGCATCACTCGTGGGAGGTGTGGAACCGGCTGGACTACGCGGCGTACCTCGACGAAGTCCCGCGTTTCGTCGCCGAGTTCGGGTGGCAGGCGCCTCCCGCGTACGCGACGCTGCGGCGGGCGCTGCCGGGTGAGGAGCTGGCGCCGGACTCGCCGGGGGTGCTGCACCACCAGAAGGCCGAGGACGGGAACGGGAAGCTGGAGCGGGGGCTCGCGCACCATTTCGCGCTGCCCGGCGGGGACTTCGACCGGTGGCACTATCTGACGCAGGTCAACCAGGCGCGTGCGGTGGCCGCCGGGGTCG
>NZ_LIRL01000875.1 GCF_001419795.1 Streptomyces niveiscabiei | reverse complement strand
TGGTCGGCGAGGGCGCGCAGGTGGGCGATGCCGGGGAGCGGGTGGCGCTCCGCGTCCGGTTCGTCGGTCCGCAGGACGCCCAGGGTGCGCCGCATGTCGGTCAGGGCCTGCCGGCCCGTCTCGGCGATCTGGTGCAGCGCGGTGGTGGCCCGGTCGGGCGACCGGTGCTGGGCGTAGACGGCGGCGTCGGTGAGGGCGACCATGACGGACAGGTTGTGGGTGACGATGTCGTGCATCTCCCGGGCGATCCGTGTCCTCTCCTCCGCGACGGCCAGGCGCGCCTGCTGGTCGTGCTGGTGTTCCAGGCGTGCGGCCCGTTCCTCCAGGGCCGCGAGGTAGGCGCGCGTGGTCCGCGCGTTCATGCCCAGGACGGCGGAGGCGACGACCATCGCGGTCAGCGCGACGAAGGGGGTCAGGAACGCGCCGTCCGTGGCCCAGCGCAGGCAGGCCAGGAGGGCCCCGCACTCCACGACGGCGGCGGCGACGAGCGTGGCGCGTCGGCCATGGTGCGCGGCCACCGTGTACAGCGCGACCAACAGGGCGATGTCGGCCGGGAGTTGGACGTCCGCCAGCAACTGGACGAAGGCGGCGGCCGTCACGGCGCCGAACACCGTGAGCGGGGCCCGGCGCCGCCACACCAGGGGCAGCGCGAGGGCGGCGGTGAGGGCCAGGGGCACCGGGAGCCGGTGCGGGGCGTACGTGGTCACGATGTTGAGCAGGAGCAGCGTCGGCACCACCACGGGCGGCAGTCCCAGACCCCGGCGCCGGGCGGTCCTCACCGGTCGGCCACCTGGGTCATCACACGTCCCTGTCGATCGAGCGTCCTGGAGTCCCCGGCCGGAGACACCACCGCGTACGGCCCTGTCACGGTAGGCCCCGGTTCCGGTCGACCGCATGAGTCCACCGTCGGAGGGCACCGCGCCGGGGTACGACCGCAGGAGGAGTCCCGCTACCCCCGTGGTCGCAGAACGGCTGCTGAACCGGCGTGTCCGACTGCGACCGCGGTCGCACGGGGGACCGGCCCCGGCCTGCGACCGGGGTCGTACGCGGCGGCGACCGGGGAGCGATGTGGCATCGCGGGCCCCGCGCCGAGCATGGCCGTATGACCGAGATCGTCACGGGGCTGTACCTGTCCCCGCTGGAATTCCTTGCCGTGCTGGGTGCCGTCGCGCTGGTGGTGGCGCGCTGGTTTCCTCCCGCCGCCCGCCCGCGTGTCCCGATCGCGGCGGGGGCGCTGTGTGCGCTCGCGCTGGGTGTGGCGGGCGTCCGCTGGCAGTTGCTGCCGGTGTTGGCGGGGGCCGCCCTCGCGCTGCCGTTCGCCGTCTCTCCGCTCCTGCGGCGCCGTGGCGGCCGTCCGGCGTGGCGGGCGCGCTGGTGGCTGGCGTTGCCGGGGTCGGCCGTCTGCGTGGGGCTGATCGCCCTGGGCCCGGTGGCCGCCTGGGCCTTTCCCGTCCCCGTGTTTCCCGAGCCGTCGGGGCGTTTCGCGGTCGGCACCCGGGTGGTGCAGTGGACCGACCCGCACCGCGCCGAGACCTTCACCGCCGACCCGTACGACCGGCGCACGGTCGTGGTCCAGCTCTGGTATCCCGCGCGGAAGAGCCCTGCGGGCGCGCGGCGGGCTCAGTACCTGGGGCGCACAGAGCACGAGGCGCGGATCGTCTCCGACGCGCTCGCCCGGCAGGTCGGCGTGCCCGGCTTCCTGGTGGACGGTGTCCCACGCGCCCGCACCCGTTCAGTCTTCGACGCCCCGGTGGCCGGCGGGAGCGGGCGCTTCCCGGTCGTGCTGTTCTCCCCCGGGTCGGGCGGGGTGCGCACCCAGAACACCGCCTGGGCGGAGGAACTGGCCAGTCACGGCTACGTGGTCGCCGCCCTCGACCACCCGTACGACTCCGCCGCCGTCGTCCTCGCCGACGGCCGGACGCTGCGCGGCAGGACCGCGTCCACCGGCGACCGGGCCAAGGACGACGTGCTGGCGGCCGAGTGGACGGCCGTCCGGGCCGCCGACCTCAGCTTCGTCCTCACGCAGCTGGGCCGCCACCTCGCCGGCCCGCTGAGCGGACGCCTGGACACCGGCCGGGTCGCGGTGACCGGCCACTCCCTGGGCGGTGCCGCCGCCCTCCAGGCAGCCCGGCGGGACGGCCGGTTCGGCGCCGTCATCGACCTGGACGGCTTCCCCCACGGCCCCGCCTCCCCGCCCCTGCGCCGTCCGACCCTCGCTCTAACCCAGGCCATCACCCCCGACACCGACCCGCAGTACCTGCCCCGCCTCGCCGAGGCCCTCAAGTCCGACGCCGCGACGAGCTACCGGCTCACCGTGCCCGGCGCCGCGCACCTCACCTTCATGGACGGCCCCCTGTACCTGCCGCCCGTGCCCTCGGTCGTCGGCTCCCTGGGCCGCGCCGAGAGCCCGCGCGTCGTCGCCGCGATCACGCTCGCGTTCCTGGACAGCACGCTGCGGCACAAGCCCGGTGACCTGGCCGGCGTCCTGTCGTCCTACGGCGACCTCACCGTCCACCGCCCGGGCGGCTGAACGGTACGGGGCTCGGGTCAGGGCCGGGGGATGTTGCGCAGGTTGGCGCGCGCCAGGTCGAGCATCTTGCCCACTCCCCCGTCGAGGACGGTCCGCCCGGCCGCGAACGCGAAGCCCTTCACCTGGGCGGCGGAGATGTGCGGCGGGATGGAGAGCGCGTTGGGGTCGGTGACGAGGTCGACGAGGAACGGGCCGTCGTGGGCGAGGGCCCGCTTGAGCCCTTCACGGACGTCCTCGGGACGCTCGATGCGGATCGCCTCGATGCCGGCGCCCCGGGCGATGGCCGCGTAGTCGACGGGACCGTGGTCGGTCTCGTACTCGGGGAGTCCCTCCACGAGCATCTCCAGCTTGACCATGCCGAGCGAGGAGTTGTTGAAGACGACCGTCTTCACCGGCAGTTCGTGCAGCCTGACGGTGAGCAACTCCCCCATCAGCATGCCGAGTCCGCCGTCACCGGACATCGAGATCACCTGGCGGCCGGGGTACGCGAACTGCGCGCCGATCGCGTGCGGCAGCGCGTTGGCCATCGTGCCGTGCAGGAACGAACCGATCACCCTGCGGCGGCCGTTGGGGGTGAGGTAGCGGGCGGCCCACACGTTGGACATGCCGGTGTCGACGGTGAACACCGCGTCGTCGGCGGCGAGTTCGTCGAGGACGGAGGCCGCGTACTCGGGGTGGATCGGCAGGTGCCGCTCGACGTCCCGCGTGTACGCGCCGACGACGGTCTCCAGCGCCTTGGCGTGCTGGTGCAGCATCCGGTTCAGGAACGACCGGTCGTCCTTCGCCTCGATCAGCGGCAGCACGGCCCGCAGCGTCTCGCGCACATCGCCGTGCACCCCGAGGTCGAGCACGGTACGCCGCCCGAGGCGCCCGGCGTCGTGGTCGATCTGTACGGTGCGTGCCTGCGGCAGGAAGTCGTTGTACGGGAAGTCGGTGCCGAGCAGGACGACAAGGTCGGCGTCGTGCATGGCGTCGAAGCAGGCGCCGTACCCGAGGAGGCCGCTCATGCCGACGTCGTACGGGTTGTCGTACTGGATCCACTCCTTGCCCCGCAGGGTGTGGCCGACGGGGGCGGCGGCCTTCTCGGCGAGGGCCATGACCTCGGCGTGGGCGTCGCGGACGCCGGCGCCCGCGAAGAGCATGACCTTGCGGGCCGCGTCGATCTTCCGGGCGAGGGCCTGGACCTGGGTGTCCGGCGGGACGACGCGGCCCCGTTCGGTGACGAGGTGGCTGGTGCCGGTGGGGTGGGTGGCCTGGGCGTGGGCGACGTCGCCGGGGATGACGAGGACGGAGACGGCGCTGTTGCCGAGGGCGCGCTGCATCGCGATCCGCAGGACCCGGGGCATCTGCTCGGGGGTGCCGATCATCTCGCAGTAGTCGCTGCACTCGGTGAAGAGGCGCTCGGGGTGGGTCTCCTGGAAGTAGCCGGTGCCGATCTGGTTCGACGGGATGTGCGAGGCGAGGGCCAGGACGGGCGCCCCGGAGCGGTGGGCGTCGTACAGGCCCTGGATGAGGTGGGTGTTGCCGGGGCCGCAACTGCCCGCGCACACCGCGAGTTTCCCGGTGAGCTGGGCCTCGGCCGCTGCGGCGAAGGCGGCGGCCTCCTCGTTGCGGACGTGGACCCATTCGATGCCGTCGGTGCGGCGGACCGCGTCGACGACGGAGTTGAGGCTGTCGCCCACGACTCCGTAGATCCGCTCCACGCCCGCCTGTCGCAGGATGTCCACCAGTTGCTGGGCCACGCTCGGGTTCCGCATCGCCGGACCTCTCCTCCTCGTGCCGCTCTTGCCGCACCCCAACATAGTTGACATGTCAGGCGACTGGCGGGCAGGGTCTCAGTCCAGCTCGATCAGTCCCCGGCGGACGGCCTCCGACACCGTGCTCGCCCGGTTCTCCGTGCCGAGCTTGCGGTAGATCCGCACGAGGTGCGTCTTCACCGTCGCCTCGGTGAGGAACAGCGCCCCCGCGATCCCCCGGTTGCTGTGCCCCCGCGCCAGCAGCCGTACGACCTCGGTCTCCCGCCCGGTCAGCGCCGACGCCGGATCGGCCACGTGCCCCACCAGCCGCTCGGCCGCCTCGGGCGCGAGCACCGTCCCCCCGGCGACCGCCGTACGGACCGCCCGGAACAGTTCCTCCGGCGGCCCCGCCTTGAGGACGTACCCGCGCGCGCCGGCCTCCATCGCCCGGACGACGTCCCCCTGGCCCTGGTAGCTGGTGAGGACGACGACCCGTACGTCCGGCAGCACCGCGACGATCCGGCGGGTCGCCTCGATGCCGTCGTCCCGTTCGCCGACGCCGGGGGCGTCCGTGAGGCGCAGGTCCATGAGGACGACGTCGGGGCGCAGGGCCTCGGCGAGGTGGACGGCCTCGTAGCCGTCGCCGGTCTGGCCGACCACCGCGAAGCCGTTCTCGCCGTCGAGCAGGGCGAACAGCCCCGCGCGGACGACGGCGTGGTCGTCGACGAGGAGGATGCGGACGGGCCCGGTCATCGGGGGGCTCCGGTGACGAGGGCCGGGACGGGCAGGGTCGCGAGGGCTCTGGTGCCGTGTCCGGGCGTGCTGTGGACGGTGAGGGTACCGCCGTATGCGGCGAGGCGGTCGCGGGTGGCGGCGAGGCCGAATCCGCGTCCGGCTTTTTCCGGTGCGGGCGCGGTTCCCGGGGCGGTCGCCGTTCTGGGTGCGGCTGTGTCGAAACCGATGCCGTCGTCGTGGACCTCGACCGTGACAGCGTCGGGTTCCCGGTGGTCCACCGTCACCCGCACCTGGGCCGCGTCCGCGTGTTCGCACGCGTTGGCCAGCAGCCCCTGCGTGACGCGCAGCAGCGCGGCGGCCTGCTCCGGGGGCACCTCGCGCGGCTCGCCCCGCGTCGCGAAGGAGATGCGGGGCATCCCCTCGGGGGTGCCCTTGTGCGTGCACAACTCCCGTAGCGCCGCCGCCAGATCGCCGCTCGCGAGGGGCGCCGGGGTCAGGTCGCGGATGATGCTGCGCGTGTCCGCGAGGCTCGCGCCGAGCGCCTCCGCGACCGCGTGGACCTGACGGCGGGCCGCCTCCGGGCTGCGGTCCCAGTCCCGTTCGGCGGCCTGGAGGAGCATGCGGTTGCCGGAGAGTTCCTGGGCGAGGGTGTCGTGCAGGTCGCGGGCGATGCGGGAGCGCTCCGCGAGGACCCCGGCCTCCCGCTGCCGGCGCGCCAACTCGTCTCGGGTGCGCCCGAGTTCGTGCACGAGCCCCTGCTGGCTGCGGTACAGGGCGACGGTGAACCAGACGGCCGCAGCGGGCGGCACGACGAGGTCCGGCTTGAGCGTGCCCTCCGTCCGCAGGATCGCGGCGGCCAGCAGCACCGTGATCAGCCCCACGGCGGCCAGCGCGGCCCAGTCCCGGAACATCCGCAGCGCCAGCACCGCCAGCGGTACGGCGAGCCAGATGTACCCGCCCGCGAGTCTGACCGGCAGCACCCAGGCGACCCACGCCCACAGGCCCAGGAGCAGGGCGAACCAGACGCGCCGTACCTGGGTGCCCATCCGGTCCCACAGGCCGAGGCCCAGGCCGTAGCCCGTCGCCAGGAGGACGACGGGCGGGGCGACGGACCAGCACAGCGCGCTCGACACCCGGACGAGCCGGGCCAGGGTGCTCAGGACGACGATCAGGAGCAGGAGGTGCGGGAGCGACCGCAGCAGCGGCAGGCCCTTGTAGGTGGCAGGCGGCACGGGGCGGTCCTCGGGTCCGATGACGGACCACCGAGTCTAAACCTGCCACGGATCAAGGAAGTTGAGCCCTGACGCCCACGGCTCAGCGGCCGGGGTGCAGGCCCGGCCAGCCCGGTGTGGGCTCGCCCCTGACCTCGCCGAAGTACAGCGCGAACGTCTGCTTCAGGCGCTCGACCTCGGCGCGGTCCTCCATGAAGCGGGGGAAGCCGTCGAGGTGGGCGTCCGGGTACTCCCACACCGGCTTCAGGCCCGTGGGCGCGGAGACGTCCGTACGGACCGACCAACTCGCCGAGGACTGGCGCTCGGTGGAGATCTGCCAGTTGAGGAAGAGCTTCGCCGCGGTGGGGCGGGGGCTCTGCTTGAGGATCGCGATGCGCTGGCCCCACGCCATGAAGGGGTGGCCCTCGGTCATGCCCATCTTCGCCGGGCCGGTGGCGGTCGGGCTGGCGCCCGTGCCGACGCCGATCACCTTCTGCTTGCTGTTGACCGCGACGCCGGGCGAGAAGGAGCCGCGCGCGAACTGCGGCTGCTGCGCGGCGAAGGCGGCGGCCCAGTCCCAGCCGTACTTCTCGACGTACAGGGCGAAGAGGTACAGCGACGCGTCGTCGTCGTGCGGGTACGTCGAGGCGATGGCGCCCTTCCAGCGCGGGTCGATCAGGTCGAGCGGGGTACGCGGCGCGTCCGCGCCGGCCGCGGCGACGTCGTACAGGTAGCTGAAGGCGATGACCGCGCCGGCCACCCAGGCGCCGTCCGGGTCGCGGAACTGCGGGTGCAGCTTGCCGAACCCGGCGGGCTTGTAGCGCAGGAGCTGTCCCTGGCGCTTCCAGCGGGTGAAGTCCTGGAGGGTCTGGAGCTGGACGACGTCGGGGACCAGGGTGCCGGTGGCGAGCTGGTTGTCGATCCGGACGTCGTGGTACTTGCTGTAGTCCACGATCAGCGTGAGATCGATCTCGGGGAACCGCTGCCGGAACGCGGCGCGAGCGTTGGCACCGCTGCCCGAGTCGGCGAGGTCGCCGCCCGCGTAGACGACGAGCTTGCCGCCCTCGGCGATCGCGTCCCGGTACAACTCGTCGAGCGTGCGCGTCTCTTCGCGCGGACCGGTGACCGCCTGCGCTGCCGCGGGCATCGCCGCCGCTCCGACGACAGCGCCCGCGCCGACCGTGAGAATCCGCCGCCTGCTGAACTTGCTGGCCATGTGGGGGATGAGTCCCTTCTCAACACCGGAACGACCACCGTCCCGGCCACCCCCACCCTGCCCCCGCACGGGCCTCCACCGCGTCGACCGGAAGCGGACGATGCGTTCAACCGTTCGGTTGAACAACGGGGTTGCCGCGCGTGCCGCGACACCTCACGGCGGACGCGCCGCGTGTGTCCGTCGACTAGGCTCGCCCCGGCCGGTAGAAGTTGCCACGTCAACCACGCCATGCCGATTCGCTTGACGCATCACTCTCAGGAGGGCACGTGACAGTCGAGGTCGTGGACGCAGCCGAGGCGCGCCGTTACGAGGCGCGGGTGGACGGGGGTTCCGAGGTTGCTGGGTTCGCGGAGTACATCCGGACGGCGGAGCTGATCGTGTTCGTCCACACGGAGGTCTCGCCGGCGCACGAGGGGCAGGGCATCGGCTCCGCGCTGGTCCGTGCCTCGCTCGACGAGGCCCGGGCCGCCGGTCTCAGTGTTCTGGCGACCTGCCCGTTCTACTCGGCCTGGATCGACCGGCATCCGGCGTACGCGGACCTGCTCTACCAGAACCGCAGCAGGGTCAGCGACTGACCAGCCCCGGTGCGCCCGGGGCGGTTACCGTCCGGGGCGCTGGTTCGTGAGGGCGATCAGGAGGGGATTCGTCAGGCGGGTCATCTCGGCGGGCGGGCGGGGGCAGCCGCGCAGGAGCCAGTCCGTGGCGACGCCGAGGAGCGCGCCCGCGACGAAGGCCGCCGGGACGTCGTGCGGAAGGTCCGAGGGGGCCGGTCCGGGTTCGTCCGTGGGGGCCAGGTGCGCGGAGTGGTACGCGGTCGCCGCGGTCCGGCGGCGTACGTGCTCGATGACGCGGGCGCTGCCCGTGGGGCCCAGCAGGCTGCGGTAGAGACCGGCGTGGTCGGCGAAGTGGGCGAAGAACGCGGTCAGCGCGGGGTCCGGGTCCGTGTCGGAGGCGGCCGTACGGGTGGGGTCGAGGTCCAGGACGAACCCGATCATGTCGTCGATCATCGAGGTGCTCGCGGCTTCGGCGAGTTCGTGGACGTCCTTGTAGTGGTCGTAGAACGTCGAGCGGCTCACCAGCATCACTCGTACGATTAAGCCGAATCGCGCTGTCCGCCTCAGTGCCGCCGCACCACGGAGTCCCCGCCCGTCGGCCGTGCCGTGGGCGGGGACTCTCAGGGGGCGGATCTACTGGTCGATGTACCAGGGGCCGCATTCGCTCGTCGGTCCGCCCGCCGGGCGGAAGCACGCGCGTACGGCGAAGTGCCAGCTCCGGACGACGTTGGATTCACTCCTGCCGAACGGCCCGCACTGCTTCCAGCCGCCGCCGTAGCCCCGTACCTGGTTGTCGCCGGGGTACTTGGGGGTCAGCGGCATGGTCCTCAGGCTCCGGTCGATCCAGACCAGGTCTCCCGAACGGTAGTTGAGGAGCCGTGCCTTGCTATGGATGTCGAGGAGCGATGCGTTGCGAAGCTCGATGGTGCGGCCGTAGAAGCTCCTGCTGTAGACGGTGTCGTAGTACCCCGACAGGTTGCCGCCATCACAGTCACTGGGCCTGGCCTGCGCACCGGGAGCCGCCACAACTCCCAGCGGCAGCACGGCACCCACCGCCATGGCCACGGCGGTGATTCGCCTTCGGATCATTCCGATCAACCTCCCCGTTGTGTCGCGCCCGCCCCTTTCCGGGGCTTCCCCCAACGGTGACGACGACAGGCGGCCCCCACCACGCAAGCCCCGCGCAAGTAACCCGCAACTCACCGGCCACGCAGCCGTTTCGTTCAGCTCAGTCCCCCGGTGAACTCCAGCAGCGCGGCGGCGGTTCGTGGCGGGTCCTCCAGGATCGGGGAGTGGCCGAGGCCGGGCAGGAGGTGGATGCGGGCGCCCGGGACGACGGTGTACTCGGCGGCCGAGGAGGAGCGCCATCGGCGGTCGTCCTCGCCGAAGAGGACCAGCAGGGGTTTGCCGAGGGGGGCGAGGCGGTCGGGGAGGGGGCGTT
>NZ_LIRL01000874.1 GCF_001419795.1 Streptomyces niveiscabiei | reverse complement strand
GATGAAGTCGTGGGCCTGGGCCTTGCGGGCCGCGGCCTCGATGTCGGTGGGTGTCTGTAGGCCGAGGGCGATGGTGTCCCCGATGGTGGCCCCGAGCAGCGCGGGGCGTTCGAAGGCGCAGGCCACAGACGTGCGCAACGCGTCGTGGGCGAGGGTGTGGAGGGGGACTCCGTCGAGGAGGACCTCCCCCTGGGAGGGGTCGGTGAGACGTGCCGCGACAGCCGCCAGCAGCGATTTACCGGAACCGCTGCGACCGACGACCGCGAGGGTCGTCCCACCCGGCACGGTCAGATCGACCCCGTCGAGGACGACCCGGTCACCGCGCACGGCACGTACCCCCCGCAGCTCCAGCCGCCCGGGCCCGGAGGGCAACCGGCGTTCCCCGAAGGTCGGCGCCTCCCGCACCTGCACCTCCGCGAGCCGCCGCGCCCCGGCCCGCGCGCGGACGAGCCCCGCCAACTGCCCCGTGAGCACGCCGACTCCGGTCGCGAGGACGGCGTACCGGGACGCGGCGAGAACGTCCCCGGGCGACAGCCGGTGCCGGGCGAGAAGGAGCCCTGCGACGGCGACCACGCCGAGTTGCAGCAGCGGCGCGACCGCGACGGCCTGCGCGGCGGCCCGCCCCTGGACGTGCCACATCCGCCGCCCGGCGGCGGAGAGTTCGGGCAGGGGCCTCAGGACGCGCTCGGCGTCACGCTCGGCGGTGCCGGCCGCCTGGATCGTCCGGGCCCCGTCGACCGCTTCGGAGAGCGCGGCGGCGATCCGCCCCTGGACGTTCTGGTACCGCACGACGCACTCGGAGGTGTCGCGGGCGAGCACCCGCAGCAGCAGCGCCAGCACCGGCGCCCCGGCGAGAAACACGACCGCGAGCCAGGGATCGAGCACCCCCAACGCCACGATCCCCCCGACGGGCCCGGCCACGGACGCGGCCAGCGCGGCCCGGGCGGCGGGCGAGGCCCCCGCCTGAGCCCCGCTCCCCACGACCCGGGCCACCAGATCCCCCGCCTCGAACCGCCCCCGGGGCCCCAGCGCGAGAACCTGCCGCACGACTCCCCGCCGCAGAAACGCGGCCGTCCGGGCGTCGACGGTCCCCGCCAGCACGCTCACGAACCCGTCCAGCACCACCCCCACCACCACGAGCCCCCCACAC
>NZ_LIRL01000873.1 GCF_001419795.1 Streptomyces niveiscabiei | reverse complement strand
CCCCACCCCGTCCGGAGCCCTCGCCCTGCACCGCCGCCACCGCGCCCACACGAGAACCGAGACGCGGACCGTCGTGGCGGACACCGACGGCCGCACCGGATACGGCCCCTACCTCCCGGCGATGCTGCGCGGCATGTTCGACGCCTGGACCCTGATGTGCCGTCAGCGCCCAGCGATCCGCCGCTTCCTCGCGGACACCGCCCCCGGCCACCACGTACGCGTCCTGCGCCAGCCCACGTTCCGCTACTACGACGCCCTGCTGCCCCGCTGGCTGTCGGGCGGCGGCGCGGACCCGGCCCCCGCCACCCCGGACGTCAGCTTCGACCGCGCCGAACTCGCCCAACTGCACCGCATGGACGTCCCGTACTTCCTGCGGGCCCTCGACGGCGGCCCCGTCCTCGCGCTCGCACCCCCGCCGCACCCCTTCACCACGTCACCGGTCACGGCCGACCCCGAACCCGAGGCGGGCTGGCCCCCGCACCCGGACCATTTCGACGCCGAGCACCTCACCCTCGCCGGCCTCGGCGTGGCCCTGCGTGACGCCGCCGAGCACGTCTTCGACGACCTGACCGACCTCGACGTCACCGACGAGACGCACGGCGTACGGCTGCTCCTGCACAGCCCCGGCGAGGGACAGGCCGCCTTCGACTGGCCGGGGGCGGGCCGAAGGATCACCTACCTGTGGAACCGGCAGACGATCCGCCTGCGCATCGACCCCCTGGACGCCCCCGCCCCGGCGCCCGAGCCCGCGCCCGCCGGGGAGATCCGGTGCCGCCTCCTGCGCCTGCACCGGCTCGACGGCGCGATCCGCACCCCGTGGGCGGACGGCGGCATGACCGACACCGACGCCGAGGACCGCCTGCGGACCCTGACCGACGCCGGGATCGCCTGGCTGGCTACGGTCGTCGACGGGCACGGCTGGCCCGGCCGCGCCCTCGTCGGCGCCGCCGCGGCCGGCGTGGCGAGCCGCCTCGTCCAGCACGCGTACGGCCACCTCGACTTCCGCCGGCGCTGCCTGAACCTGATGCGGCAGGCGGCCGAGGGCGGCGACGTCCCCTGGCGCGACGTCGCCTACCTGACCGACGCCCTGCGCATCGACGAGGGCCGGCCCCAGGTCTACGGCACGAAGTTCGAGCCGGTGGACGGCCGCCTCGAACCGTGCCCCGTCGAGGACCCCGGAAACGTGGACCACCGCCGCGCCGAACTGGGCATGGAACCCCTCGCGGACCACACGGACCGCATCCGGCGCCGCTTCCCCAGCCCCCAGCGACCGAGGCGACCGCAGAGGCAGGCACCATGACCGTCGACTGGACCCGCTTCGCCCGCGACCACTGGGAACGCGAGCCCGCCCGGCTGACCGCCCCGCCCCCGGCCGGCGTCGAGGACCTCCACGCGCTCACCGTCCGCGCGAGCGCCCCCTTCCGCGCCGGCACCCGCTTCTGGGTGATGCCCGACGTCCGCCTCCTCGTCGGCGACGGACGGCTCCGCGCCCCGGGCGCCCTCCTGCCGGACGACAGCGATCCCACCCTCGACGCCTACCACGACCGCCTCGACGCCGCCGTCCCCGGACAGGGCCACCTGCTGACCGTGGAGCAGCCGCTGCTGCTCGACTACGCGCTCTGGGCGGCCGTACGCGAAGCGGTCGAGGGGCTGTGGCGGGAGGTCGGCTGGCCCAATCTGCCGCTGACCGCAGAGATCCTCACCGGCGACCGCTTCACCCAGCACGCGGGGGCCGCCGAGGCGCCCACGCACGCGGCGTTCACCTGGATCCTGCGCGGGCGGATGGACGTACGGCTGTGGGACGAGCGCCAAGGGCCGCCGCCCGCCGAGATCGCCGACCTCGGCGTACCGACGTTGAGCGGTGGGCCCGGTGACCTGCTGTACTGGCCCGGCGACCGGCGGCATGTCGACGTCTACCGGGAGCGGTGCACGGCGCTGCGGCTGCGGGTGCCCGTGGACCGGCGGCTGCCGTTCGCCGCGCTGCGCGACCTCCTCGCCGACCAGGTGCACGCCCGGCGGGGGCACGACGAGACCGTGCCGTACTTCCCCCTCGGTGACGGCGTCGGCGAACCCCTGGCCCGTCTCACCGGCCTCGGCGACGACCTGCGCGACCTCGTCGACGGCGAGGGCCTGCGCCGGACGCTGCGCGTGCGCTGGGCGGCGCTGCGCTCGGCCGCCGGACTCGAACCGATCCCCGCGCCCCGCGACGCCGTCCCCCTCACCCCGGACACCCCGATCCGCCTCACCGGCGAGATCGTCCGCATGCCCGACGGCCCCCGGCACGAGGTGTGGGCCGTCAACGGCAACGTCTTCACCCTCCCCGCCGCAGCGGCCGACCGCGTGTACGACGCCCTGCGCGGCGGCGCGGCAATCCCGGTCGCCGAGGTCTGCCACGCCCTCGGCGGCGACAAGAACGACAAGAACGTCCTCGCGCTGCTGGAGCGGCTCTACCGGCTGCGCGGCGTCGACCTGGCCGAGGTGAGCGCGCGATGACCCTGACCACCGAGAAGTCCTTCGACTGGGACACCTTCGTCGACCGCTACTGGGACCGGGCACCCGTGCTGTACAAGGCCGTCGACGACGGGCCGTTCGCCGAGGACGAGGTGTTCGGCGCCGCCGTGCGCGGCAGCCGCCCACCGCACCCCCTCGCCGTCCCGGCGAACCTCCAGTTCCTCGTGGAACGCCGCCAGCAGACCCGGCTGCACGACTACGTCCCCGACCTTGCCGACGGCTCCCTCGCCGGGTACGAACGACGCCTGGCCGAGCGCCTCGACCAGCAGCGCTACGCCCTCGTCGTGCACCGCTTCCACGCCTTCTCCCACCCCCTGTGGGACCGCGCCCGGCGCTTCTACGCCGGCCTGTGGGAACGCGTCGGCCGCCCCGAGCACTCGGCCGGCTCGACCATGTTCCACGGCTCCTACGAGCACAGCCCCGTCGGCGTCCACCAGGACCGCTTCTCGACGTTCCTGTACTGCGTGCGCGGCACCAAACGCATGCGGTTCTGGGACGGCCGCCCCTGGACCGAACCCGTCCACACGGTCCTCGACTACCAGCCCTACCTCGCCTCGTCGTTCGTCGCCGAGGCCGAACCCGGCGACCTGCTGTACTGGCCCGCCCGCTACCACCACGTCGGCGAGAGCACCGGCGACGCCCCCGCGACCAGCGTCAACGTCGGCATCCCGCGCCGCGAACACCGGCCGTACTACGAGGTCAAGGACCTCTTCCGGGGCGCTACCCCGGCCGCGTCCGCACCCCTGTTCACCCCCGACGCGGGCCCGGACGGACGGCTCGACGCGCTACCGGCGGCCCTCGACGACGCCGTGTCCGCCTTCGCCGGCCTCCTGCGCGAGGACGCCTTCACCGACCGCGCCACCGACCTCGCCCTGAGCGTCGCCTCGGCGGGCGGCTTCTGGCCCACCGAACCACCCGCCGCACCCCGCCCCCTGGGCGAGGACACCGCCGTACGCGCCTGCGCGCCCCTCCTCACCGCGCCCGGCCGGATCGCCGCCTGCGGACACGTCGTCACCGGCACCGCGCCCGCGCTGGTGGAACGGCTCGCTGCGGGGGAGACCGTGCGCGTCCACGGCCTGCCCGCCGCCGAACGCCGCCTGCTGGAGGAACTGGAGGGCATCCGTGCCGTCACCCGCGTCGACGTCCACTGACCGTCAGGCGGCGGCCCGGATCGCCGCCTGACGGTCAGTGGA
>NZ_LIRL01000872.1:5635-5929 GCF_001419795.1 Streptomyces niveiscabiei | reverse complement strand
GCCGCTTCGTCGACCGCGAGCAACTCCACTACAGCGGCTTCGAGGGCCCCCGCTTCAGCGTCAAGGGCCCCTCCATCACCCCCCGCCCGCCCCAGGGCCAGCCCCTCGTCACGGCCCTCGCGCACGCGACGGTGCCCTACCGGCTGGTGGCGCGCGCGGCGGACGTCGGCTTCGTCACCCCGCACGACACCGGCCAGGCCCGCGCCATCGTCCAGGAGATACGCACCGAACAGGAGGCCGCCGGGCGCGGCGCCGACCCGCTGCACGTCTTCGCCGACCTCGTGGTCCTCCTCG
>NZ_LIRL01000872.1:0-5600 GCF_001419795.1 Streptomyces niveiscabiei | reverse complement strand
TTCCGGCTGCGCCCCGCCGTCGCCGGACACGACCTGCCGGCCATCGCCCGGGGCCTGGTCCCCGAACTCCAGCGGCGCGGCGCCTTCCGTACCGCGTACGAGGCCGACACCCTGCGCGGGCTGCTCGGCCTGACGCGTCCCGCCAACCGTTACGCAGCCGTCTGAGCGCGAGGAAGAGACCGACGATGAGCAAGCCGCTGAAGCAGATCCATCTCGCCGCCCACTTCCCCGGGGTCAACAACACCACCGTCTGGAGCGACCCGCAGGCGGGCAGCCACATCGAGTTCAGCTCCTTCGCGCACTTCGCGCGCACCGCCGAACGCGCCAAGTTCGACTTCCTGTTCCTCGCCGAGGGCCTGCGCCTGCGCGAACAGGGTGGCAAGATCTACGACCTCGACGTGGTCGGCCGCCCCGACACGTTCACCGTCCTGGCCGCGCTCGCCGCCGTCACCGACCGGCTCGGCCTGACCGGCACGATCAACTCGACGTTCAACGAACCGTACGAAGTGGCCCGGCAGTTCGCGAGCCTCGACCACCTCTCCGCAGGCCGCGCCGCGTGGAACGTGGTCACCTCCTGGGACGCGTTCACCGGCGAGAACTTCCGGCGCGGCGGATTCCTCCCGCAGGACGAGCGCTACTCCCGCGCCAAGGAGTTCCTCGCCACCACCCAGGAACTCTTCGACTCCTGGCAGGGCGACGAGATCCTCGCCGACCAGGCCACGGGCACCTTCCTGCGGGACGCGCGGGCCGGCTCCTTCGTCCACACCGGACAGCACTTCGACATCCACGGCCGGTTCAACGTCCCGCGCAGCCCCCAGGGCCGCCCGGTGATCTTCCAGGCCGGGGACTCCGAGGAGGGCCGCGAGTTCGCCGCCGCCGAGGCCGACGCCATCTTCAGCAGGCACGCGCAACGGGAACAGGGCCAGGCGTTCTACGCGGACGTCAAGAGCCGCCTCGCCAAGTACGGCCGCCGCGCCGACCAGCTGCTGATCCTGCCCGCCGCGACCTTCGTCCTCGGCGACACCGACGAGGAGGCCGAGGCTGCCGCGAAGGAGGTGCGCCGGCAACAGGTCAGCGGGGCCACCGCGCTCAAGCACCTGGAGTTCGTCTGGAACCGCGACCTCTCCGCGTACGACCCCGACGGGCCGCTGCCCGAGATCGATCCCGACGTCAGCGCCGAGCACATCTCCCGGGGCCGCGCACAGGTCAGGATGTACCGCGACCCGCTCGCCACCGCCCGCGAGTGGCGGGAGCTGGCCGAGGCCAACAAGTGGTCCATCCGCGACCTCGTCATCGAGACCGGCAACCGGCAGAACTTCGTCGGCACCCCCGAGACCGTCGCCCGCACCATCGACGAGTACGTCCAGACCGACGCCGCCGACGGGTTCATCCTCGTCCCGCACATCACCCCCGGCGGACTCGACGACTTCGCCGACAAGGTCGTCCCGATCCTCCAGGAACGGGGCGTCTTCCGCGCCGACTACGAGGGCACCACCCTGCGCGACCACCTCGGCCTCGCCCACCCCGACGAGGCGCGCGACACCCGGGCCGCTTCGTGAGGTTCCCCGCGATCACCCTCACCGTCCACCGCCCCGACCCCGCGACCGGCGTCCCGAAGGGCCAGGTCGCGAACGTCCGGCGCAAGGAGGTCCCCGACCCGCCGTTCGACCGGGCACCCGTCCCGGCCGCCGCCTGACAGAAGGAGGCCACGTCCCGTCCTGGCACAGGCGCAGGGCACCGGCCGTTTCGGCGGGCTCTTCCAGGGCCTGCCGAACGACCGATCGCCATCCGTGCCGGCAGACCCCCAGGACGGCCGTCCACGCGTCGCGTCACCGCACGAGTTCCCTCGGCGCCGTATGCCCCGCCACCCTGCGGGAGTCCTCCAGCGTCAGCCTCGCGCAGACGTAGGAGAGACCCCGATGCCGCGACGTCCTGAACAGCGCGACGAGCGAGACGGCCGCCAGGCCGATGGCGGGACCGGACAACGACTCGACGTGGTTGAGGAGGAGGAACCCGCCGACACCCGTCAGCCCGCGTACGAGCCGCGCCCACACCGCCGCCCGGCGCCCGTCGGCGGTGACCGCCCGCAGCCTGACGATCCGCTGCCCGAGACCGGCCCCGCCGCCCGCCAGCGGGAAACCGACCGTGAGCACCAGCCACGGCACCCAGAACCCGACCCGCTCGACGGCCGGGTCGAAGAAGAAGGACGAGTACGCGGGAGCCCCACCGGCGGACAGACCCCCCTGCCACACCCACATCAGCGCCGCGCAGCCCGCGACCGCCAGCACGTACAGGAACCCGAAGCTCATGAGGTCGCACACGGACGCCAGCAGCCGCCTGCGCCAGGTGACGGGGCGCGGCTCGCCGGGTTCGGCGTGGACGCGCTGGCCGGGCACGGCACTGAGCAGCGGGGCGGCCAGCGCGCCGAGCAGGCCCCCCAAGCCGTTCGCGATCAGGTCGTCCACGTCGAACAGCCGGTACGCGCACGGGTAGATGAACCAGTCCCCGGTCAGCTGCGTCGTCTCGATCAGCAGGGACACACCCAGGCCGATGACGGCGGTGACGGGCACGCTGCGCCCGAACAGGTACCGGACGAACATGCCCAGGGGGATGAAGAGCGCCACGTTCAGCAGCACTTGAGTCAGGGCGGGGTCGTGCAGCACCGCCGTGGGACCGCTGCCGGCGGCCGGCCTCCCCATGTCGTGCAGGAAATGGAAGGGGATCACCTGCGGCCGGCGCACCCCGATGGTGGCGCAGAAATCCGACCCGACGGCCGGGAACGGGGCGAACACGTAGAAGAACAGCGCCAGACCGTAGAGGGGCCCGGCGAACGCCAACGCCAGGTTGCCCAGGCCCAGTTCGCCGCGCCGCCGGTACCGCACGGCGATATAGGGCACGAACAGCACGAACGCGGCCACGGACATCAGCAGGGCGGCCCAGACGGCCGGTTCCACCCTGGTATTCATGAGCGGTATTCCTCTCAGCACCGTGCCCTCGGTCGACACCGGCACACGAAAAGCGGATCAGTACGGGCGGAGCGAGCCGATGACGGCCAGAAGCGCGCAGAAGCCGAGATTCAGGACCCGGTGCGACAGGAAGACCGCGACGAACTCGCGGATCGTCGCGCTCGGCCAGAAGTAGCGGGCCGTCCGCGCGCCGACGACCTGCGCCTCGACCTTCTCCCTGCGGGCGATCTGCGCGGCGCGCATGACGTGGAAGTCGTTGGTCACCACCAGCGCCCGGTGGTCCGGCTTGCGGGCCCGCATCAGCGCCTTGCTGAACCGCAGGTTCTCCCGGGTGGTGCGGGACCTGTCCTCGACGAGGATCAGGTCGGCCGGCACGCCGGCCGCGACGAGGTGGTCGGCCATCGCCCGCGCCTCGGGAAGGTCCTCGTCCGGTCCCTGGCCGCCGGACACCAGCAGCATCGTCTCCCGGCCCGCGGCCCGCTGGGAGTCGAAGGCGGCGCGCCCCGGTCCAGCCGGCCGGCCAGCAGCGGCGGGACCCGCGAACCCCCGACGAGCCCGCAGCCGAGCACCACGACGAAGTCGACGGCCCGCCGATGCCGGATCCTGCCGTAGACGAACGAGTAGAGCAGGAAGCACGCGAACAGCAGCGACACGTAACCGAGGACGAAGCCCGCCGCGTTCACCGCGGTCCCCAGCGACTCCCAGCGGGTGCGGTCGGCCAGCGCCTTCAGCGCGACGAACAGCAGGATGCCCGCACCGGCCGCGAGGGACAGCAGGTTCGCCAGGCTCCTGCCCTCGCGACGCAGCATCGTCACCCCGTTCACGATCAGGAAGACCGCCAGCACGAAGGGCAGCAGGACCAGCAGGAGCCAGAGCACCGACACCAGGACCAGGGCCGACGTCGAGGACACCGAGGCCAGTCTGTACAGCAGGCCCAGGGCCAGGAAGAGGAGCGCGAGGAAGAGGTGGACGCCGTTGCGGACGAGTCGTCGGTCGTACAGGAAACCGCAGGCGAACACCAGGAGGAAAAAGCCTGCGGGAGCGAAGACGATCATGCGTCGGGCCCTTTGCCGGTCGACTGAGCGGGCCGTGGGGGAGATCCCCGCCCGAGGAGACGAGCGTCGCACCGCCCGGCGCGGCCCTGCATCGGCCGAATGACCGAGTCGGCGACGGTGCGGAGCCCTGCCCCCGGGAGGCGCCGCTCCCCGCTGGGAGGGAGGCCAACCCCCGCATCGCCCCCGGGTTTCCGGGCGGTCTCCACCGGGCGTCAGCCTGGAAGTTGACGCGATGGCATACCTGAGAGTGACGTGACGGCGGGTCGCGTCACTCTCAGGGGGTCGGCTCTTCGGCCGATACGCGGGATGCGCCCGAACCGGATCATGGAGAAGAGCCCGCTACGGATTCCTCTCCGCGGATTCCTCACCGGCGGACGGAGTGGACGTCGAGGTCGAGGCGCAGGCCGACGAGTCCGGCGGATTCCCCGGCATCAGCGGCCGGACGGTCGAGGAGATCGCCCGGCTCGACGGCGTCGCCGCAGCCGCCGGGCGCGTGGACGGACTGGCCTCCGTCGCCGACCGGAACGGCGGGATCGTCGGCGCGGGCATGCTCGACGAGGGCGCCAACTTCGCGCCGGGGAAGGGCGGCGAGGACGAGCTATACACGTTCACCGACGGCAGCGGCCCCACCGGGGCCGGACAGGTCGCGCTCGACAGGGACATCGCCGACAAGGGCGGCTACGCCGTCGGGGACACCGTGCCCGTCGCCCTCACGGGTCCGGCCAAGCCGTACAAGCTCTCCGGCGTCTTCACCACCGAGGCCACCACGGTGGCCGAGGGCGGCAGCCTGGTGCTGTTCGACACCCCGGTCGCCCAGCGGCTCTTCCTGCGGCCGGGCGTCTACCGGTCCGTCACCGTCACCGCCGCCCCGGGCACTTCCAGCACCGAACTCGCCGCCGCCGTCGGCACACTGCTCCCGGACCACACGCAGGCCCGCACCGGCCGGCAACTCGCCCAGGAGAAGGCCGACACGGCGGCCGGGACGACATCCGCGCCCACTTCAACGGGGGCGTCGACACGGCCCTGAACGTCACGTACGGGTTGCTCGCGCTTTCCCTCGTCATCGCCGTGCTGGGAGTGGTGAACACCCTCGCGATGTCGGTCTTCGAACGGCGGCGGGAGGTCGGCATGCTGCGCGCTGTCGGGCTCGACCGGCGGGGCGTGAGGCTGATGATCCGGCTGGAGGCCGTGGTCATCTCCGTCTTCGGCGCCGTCGTCGGGATCGGGCTCGGAGCCTTCCTGGGCTGGGCCGTCTGCGCGATCACGAAGGCGGACATCCCCGGGTACGCGCTGGTGCTGCCGTGGGAGAGGTTCGGGCTCTTCCTGCTGCTGGCGGCGCTGATCGGCCCGCTGACCGCCATATGGCCCGCCCGCAGCGCGGCCCGGCTGAACATGCTCACCGCGATCAAGGCCGAGTAGCCGGAGGCCAGGGCGACCGGACGACCGACCCCCACACCGACGCGCCTCCCGCACAGGCGGCCAGGCGACCCACGGCCTCCCGGCCACGGCCCTAGCCCTCCCCGGCCACGGCCCTCGCCCTCGCCGGTGCGGCCCTCGCCCCCGCCGGTGCGGCCCTCGC
>NZ_LIRL01000871.1 GCF_001419795.1 Streptomyces niveiscabiei | reverse complement strand
CCTCGGCGCCTTCCCCCAGCAGGACTTGGCCCCGGACTCCCCGGTGGCCGCCCTCGGCCGAACGGCCCCGCACCTGACCCGGCGGGGCAGCCTCCGCGCCCAGATAGACCGGACGATCAGCACACACGACCCGGCCCGCTACAAGGACCTCGCGGAGCAGACGAGTTCATCACCGGGCGAGTCGGCGACGCTCCTACGGCGCCTCTTCTACGACCTGTTGGACATCCCCGAACCGGAAACCCACCCGGCCCTCCTGAACCCCCTCCCCCTCCCGCCGTACACCCCGGCCCAACTCACCGCCCCGGTACGCGTGTTCACGCGCCTCCGCGACAACTCCAACCCCGCGATCGAGGTCACCCGCCACGCCGTCACCGGCGACTCCCCCGACCCCCGCATCGACTCCGACGCCGCCCACACGGTCGTCGACGAGGAGACCCGCGAGACGGGCCGCCTGGCGCTCGCCGACATCGTCGTACGCCGCGCCGCCGGGAACGACCCCCGCGTGGGCCCGCCCGCTTCATGGACGGCGGAGGCGCTCGCGAGGTACCCGTACTGCGGCCTGGCGGTGTACGTCGACGGGCCGGACCGGTGTGTCGTGGGGACGCGGGACGGCAGGGTCGTACGGCTGGCCGCCGCGCCGGAGCCGGACGGCAGGGTGGACCTGTGCGACCCGGCGGCGTACGCGTCGGCGCTGTACGCCTGGCTGACCGACGAGGTGCAACCGGCCTCTGTGCCAGACGAGTTGACGGTGTGGACGGGAGCGCAGGCGCACCGCGTACGCGTCACCTCTCAAGTCGACGCCTCACACGGCTAGTTCAGCGAGCCGCTCGCGAACTCGCCCGGCCCCGGCCGCGTCCCCGTTCTCTTCGTACCAGTCCTGCGCAACCCGCAGATCCGCCGCCTCCTCGGCCTTCCGTCCGGCGCGGCGATAGACGTCGGCCCGCAGTTCGACGGCGTCGGCGTGCTGCGGCCGGGCCCCTTCGGAATCCATGATCCGGACGGCCTGGTCGAGGCAGACGAGGGCCTGTTCGAGGTCCCCGGCGTTCCGGTGGAGTTCGCCGAGGCAGGTGTAGACGCGTCCTTCGTTGTGCACGTCGCCGAGTGAACGGAAGCCCACGAGCGCGCCGTTGAGCCGGGCGAGGGCGGCGGAGATGTCGCCCGCGCCGGTCTCGGCCCGACCGGTGTGCAGGTCGAGGAGGGCGATGGCGCGCTCCTTGTCGTCGGACCCGTCGTCCCCGTCGGCGACACGCGCCCAGACGGCCCGCGCCTCCTGGAAGCGCTGGGCGGCCTCCCGCCAGTTCCACAGCCGGAGTTGGAGCAGCCCGGCGGTCTCGATGGCGCTGGCCTCACCGCGATGGTGCCCGCAGGCCCGGTCGGCGGCGACGGCGTCGGCAAGTTCCCGCGCGGCGTCGTCGGCCCGGCCGACTCCCATGTAGGCGAAGGCGAGTTGGACGCGCATGCGGCCCACCGCGCGGCGGTCCCCGAACTCCTCGGCCTGCCGCCGCGCGGCCTCGACGCCGAGCAGGTGTGTGTCGATCCACTGCGCGTGGAACCCGAGCCGCAGGTGCAGACTCCATGTCGCCTCGCACAACTGCCAGACGAGGTCGTCGAATCCGTGGTGCGCGGCGGCCCGGATCACGGCGGCGACGTTCTCCCGCTCCCGGCTCAGCTCCTCCAACGCCTTCTTGCCGTCCGGCGATTGGGCACGGAGCCCGTGATAGGCAGGCCCGAGCCGCCACCGCAGCGGCATCACCCGGTGATCCTGGATCGCGGTCGATTTCAGCAGCGCGACGGCAACGCGCCGTACGGCGGCGGCTGTTCGCCCGAGGCCGTCCTCGGTGTGGGCCAACTCCCTTGCGTGGGCCCGGGTGGCGTCGTGGAAGCGGTACCGCTCCTCCTCGATCTCCTCCAACAGGTGCACTTGGGCGAGGTGTTCGAGCTGTCCGCGTGCCGTGTCCTCCGCGTCCTCGGTGAGTCCGGCGGCTGCGGCGGCGATCTGGAGGGTGATCACCGGCCAGGCTCCGGCGCCGAGTGCGCGGTAGAACGCGGCGGTTTCGGGCGGGAGTTCGCCGTAGGAGACGTCGAGGGCGAGGCGTACGGGGTCGTGGGTCATCGGAGAGGTGTCCTCCTCTGTCCGCCGGAGTTCACGGGCCACCCGTTCCCAGCTCAGGTGTTCGCGTTCGGCGAGCCCGGCGCCGGTCGTGCACACCGCGAGCGGGTACCCGCCGGTGGCCTCGGCGACGGCCCGAACTGCCGTCTCCGGGGCGGCTCTTCCCACCGTACGCTCCAGCAGGAGCATGGCGTCCTCGGTCGCGAGGGGGCCGACGGTGCGGGGGCGGGCGCCGTAGTGGGCGGTCAGGCGGGCGAGCCGGTGGCGGCTCGTGACGAGGGTCAGCGATGTGGGCGAGGCCGGGACGAGGGGCATGACCTGGGCGTCGTCGTGCGCGTTGTCGAGGACGACGAGGAGGCGGCGGTCGGCGGTGAGCGTGCGGTAGAGGTCGCGTTGGCGGGCCTCGTCGCCGGGGACCCGGTCGGGTGCCACGCCGAGGGCTTCGAGGAAGCGGGCGAGGACGTCGGAGGGGGTGAGGGCGGTGGCGGCGGAGTCTCCGGCGAGGTCGACGAACAGGTCGCCGTCGGGGAAGCGTTCGCGCAGCCGGATGCCGCCCCGGACGGCCACGGCGGTCTTTCCGATGCCGCCGGGTCCGGTGAGCACCCCCACGAACGGGCCGTCGCCTTCGCCGGGCAGCGTCTCGATCCACTCCACGACGTCCTCGCGGTCCGTGAAGACGGAGGTCGACGGCGGCAGCATCCGTGGGCGGGCCACGACAGTTGGGGTCGTGCGCTGCACGAACCGGGTCGCCTCGCGCAGCCATGCGCCGACTTCTTCGGCCAACTCCCCCGATCTGCGGGAGAGTTCGTCCAGGTCCCGGGCGGCGTCGGCGCATTCGGCCTCGGTGACCGGAAGGGTGGCGGCCTCCCCGGGGCGGGCGCGGCTCAGCAGCCCGTAGAGCCGCTCGGAGATACGGCGCCCGGCCTCGCCGCCCGCGCCGGACAAGGCACCCGACGCGACCGTGGTGACGGCCGAGGTCGCCATCCCTATCAACAGTGACACGCAGGTCTCCCCAACTCGCCGTTGCAGAAATCGTATCCACAACTTCCTGACCTGCGGCAGCAAGGCAGAAGATGGCGTTTTCCTCACCGAGTGCCACGATTTACACACACTCCGCTACCGTTTCTCTCGTGACAGGCTTGCAAGCCGCGCTCTGGGGACTGCTGGGAAGCGGTGTCGCGGAAGCGCTGAATCTCTCCGCGTCCATGCGACCGGTCGGCCCGCGCCGGAAGTGGCGGTGGCCGTGGCACAGCAGGGCCGACCGGCCGGTGATGCTGGTGGCGGTCGCGCTGCGGCTGTTCGCGGGGCTGGGGCTCGCGGCGGCGCTCGGGGCGGCGGGGTATCTCACCGACGAGACGGCCGCGTTGATGGCGGGTGTCGCGACACCCCTGGTGGTCGCCCGGCTGTTCCAGGCGATCCCGCTGTACGACGCACCCCCGGCGGCCGACCCCGCCGTACCCGCCGCCCGCGAGAGCGCCGAGAGCGGGAGGTCAAGTGCCGCGCTATGACAGCGAGTCGGGGAGGTGGGTGCGGGCACTGGCGGCGGACATGGACGGCGGGCAGCGCGCCGAACGTCAACTCGCCGCGCGGGACGGGGGATACGGTCGGCGACTCACGCCCTACGACGCCGGCCCGCGTCTCGCCCCGTACGGCGCCCGTCGGTCACCCGCGTACGGCGCACCCCGCGCCGCCGGTCGTCAACCCGCCCCGCGCGCCCGCGACTTCACGGCCCGACTCGCTCTCGCGCTCGCCCTGCGGCCGATGCCCCCGCGTGTTCCCCCGGTGTCACGGGCGCGTCCTCAGTGGTTTCCGGGGCTCCTCACCACGTTCGCGCTCGTCCTCACCTGTCTGGTCAGTGCCGCCGCGCAGGGCGTGCTGCCCGCGCCGTGGCGGGAGGCGGCGCCGCCGGGCGGGACGGTTGCGGATGTGCGGTGGCGGGTGGCCGGTGAGCTGCGTCCTCAAGTCGGCGCGGGAGCCCTGGTGTTCTCGCCGGCGGACAGGAACCGGCTGATGGTGGTCGGGGCGGGCGGGGTCGAGGCGTGGGACGTGGCGGACACCGGGCGGCCGAGGATGGTGTACCTCTCGCGGATGCCGGACGCCGGACCGGCATCGGCTCTGGGGGTCGACTCGGACCGGCGGACGGTACTGGCGGCCTCCGACGAGCAGTTGCTCACCTGGGACACCGGGGTTGGTGTGCTGCCCTGGCTCGAAGTCACCCCGGACGTACGCGGCGTGAAGGCGCTGCGCAAGCGGACCGAGAGCCTCGACATCGTCGTACGGCGCTCGCGGAACCTGACCGTCCTGCGGGAGGCCGCGACGAACGGCTCCGCCCGTGAGGGGTTCCAGACGACGGCGAGTTTCTCGCAGGCCGCGCACGCCGCGCAGTTCTCCCCGGACGGCAACACCCTGGCGATCGCCGACGACTTGGGGAACGTCCAGCTGTGGGACCTGACCCGCAACTACGAACCCACCCCGAAGGGCCGCCAGTTGAACACCGGCGCACGCCTGCCCCGCGCCCTCGCGTTCAGCGCCGACGCCGCCCTCCTCGCGGTGATCGGCAAGGACGACGTCGTACGCCTCTGGGACATCACCCACCCGGACCGGCCGCGCCACCTCGGCAATCCTGCGCAACTCCCCGCCAGGGCCGTCGCGTTCGGCCCCGACCCGCACCTCGTCGCGACGGCCCTGGCGGGGAG
>NZ_LIRL01000870.1 GCF_001419795.1 Streptomyces niveiscabiei | reverse complement strand
GTTATGGACAACCACCCCCTGTGCACCCGCTAATACATCCCATGTCCGAGGTCGCGTCCGGAGTCAGGAGAGAGCTGTGTCCCAACCGATCAGCCGCCGCACGGCGTTGACCGGCGTGGCCGCCGTGACGGCCGCCGCCGTGGTGCCACCGGCCCTGGCGCGCGCCGCCGCCGCCGCGCCGCAGCCGCTGCCCCTGCCCCCGCTGCGGATCCCCCGGCCCGACCTCGGCGTCGAGCAGCAGCCCGACGAGAAGATCCGCTGGATGCAGGACGCCCGACTCGGCATGTTCATCCACTGGGGCGTCTACGCGGGCCCGGCCAAGGGCGAGTGGTACATGGAGAACGCGGCCGTCACCCCGGAGAACTACCGCCGGTACGTCACCGACCCGGGCCCCGCGCAGTTCACCGCCGACGCCTACGACCCCGCCGCATGGGCGCGCCTGGCCAGGGACATGGGCGCCCGCTACACCGTCCTGACCGCCCGCCACCACGACGGCTTCGCCCTGTGGCCGTCCACGCACCCGAACGCCTGGCACTCCGGCCAGGCACCGCTCCAGCAGGACTTCATCGGCCGCTACGTCTCCGCCGTACGCGACGCCGGACTGCGCGTCGGCCTGTACTACTCGCCCCTCAGCTGGCGCTACCCCGGCTACTACGACGTCCGCGGCACGGGCTGCCTCCCCAACAAATGGGGCTACGTCACCGATCCCGCGCACAAGGAGAACGCGCGGATCATGAAGAACGAGGTGTACCAGCAGGTCAAGGAGCTGGTCACCCGGTACGGCCCGATCGACGACCTCTGGTGGGACGGCGGCTGGCTCGGCCAGCAGGGCTCGGACGCGGACGCCGCCTTCTTCTGGGAACCCGGCAAGTTCCGCGACCCCGCCAACGAGTGGCCCGTGGACGCCGCGTACAGCGAGAGCGACCCCGCCACCGGCAGGCCGCTCGGCCTGACCGGGCTGGTCCGCAAGCACCAGCCCGACATCGTCACCACCCTGCGCTCCGGCTGGATCGGCGACTACGCGAGCGAGGAGGGCGGCTCCGTGCCGACCGGCGCGATCCGCTCCGGGAAGCTGACGGAGAAGTGCTTCACCATCGGCGGCGCCTGGGGCTACACGGCCGGCGCGCCCGTGATGGGCTTCGGCGCCATCATGAACGTCCTGGTCAACGCCTGGGTGCGGAACATGACCTGCCTGCTGAACGTCGGCCCGGACCGCACCGGGGCGATACCGGCCGACCAGGCGGCGGCGGTCCGCCGGGTCGGCGCCTTCCTGACGGCCTGCGGCGAGGCCGTCTACGGCACGCGCGGCGGCCCTTGGCAGCCCGTGGACGGCCGCCACGGCTTCACCTACCGGGGCGACACCTTCTACGTCCACCTGCTGCCCGGCCACACCGGCACCGCCTTCACCACCCCGCCCACCGGGGACGCCCGGGTCACCCGCGTCTTCGACGTCGCCACGGGCACCGGCCTGCCGTACACCGTCGGCCCCGACGGCTCGGTGACCGTCACCGGCATCGACCGCACGCGCATCCCCGAGGACAGCGTCATCGGCGTCACGCTGGACCGCTCCGTGGAGCCCGCCGACATCGCCGCAGGCCGGACCGCCACGGCGAGCAGCCAGGAGAGCGCCCACGGCAACACCGCGGCGAAGGCCGTCGACGGCTCCACCGCCACCCGCTGGTGCGCGGACGGCGGCGGCACCGGGGAGTGGCTGAAGGTGGACCTGGGGGAGCGCAGGCAGCTGACCGGCGCGCGGATCGCCTGGGAGTTCCCGGACACGAACTACCGCTACCGGATCGAGGGCTCCACCGACGACGCCGCCTGGACCACCCTGGCCGACCTGACCGCCACCACCGGCACCGCACAGGTCCAGGTCTCCGCCTTCCAGACGCAGGCCCGGTACGTCCGGGTGACCGTCACCGGGCTGCCCTCAGGAACCTGGGCCTCGATCCGCGGCCTGGAGCTCTACGACCGGCCCTTCAGCACCCCGTGAGCCGCCCCCCTCATCGATCCGAATCGATCCGACTCACGCAGACCACTCAGAGAAAAGGACGTTCTGTGAGAAAGTTCTGGGCCCTCCTGACGGCCGTGCTCGCCGCCGCCGCGTTCGGATCGGCGGCCCCCGCCTCCGC
>NZ_LIRL01000087.1 GCF_001419795.1 Streptomyces niveiscabiei | reverse complement strand
GTCCCCGCCCCCGCGTGCGCCGTATCACCCTCCGTTACGCCTCTCGCCTCCCGGAGCCCGGCAGTGTAGACATGGCGCATGGCCCGTCGTCCCCGTGGACCACACGCACCGCGTCCGTCCGTCTCAGCCCGCCGCGCACGGGAGCGGCGGATCCCCGTCGCGCCGCGCCGGGCGCTGGGCCGGCGGAGTCTGGCCACCCAGGTGTTCGTGCTCCAGGTGGCCGTCGTCCTGCTGCTGGTCGTCGCGGCGGTGGTCGCGCTGGTGCTCCAGGTCCGGCACGACGGCACGGAGGAGGCCCGCAACCGCTCGCTGGCGGTCGCGGAGTCGTTCGCGAACTCGCCGGGGATGCTGGAGGCGCTGGCCTCGCCTGACCCGACGACGGTGCTCCAGCCGCGCGCGGAGGCCGCCCGCAAGGCCGCCGACATGGACTTCATCGTCGTCATGAACCCGGACGGCATCCGCTACACGCACCCGAAGCCGGACCGCATCGGCAAGAAGTTCGTCGGGACGATCGCGCCCGCGCAGGCGGGCGGCACGGTCGTCGAGGACATCGACGGCACGATAGGGCGCCTGGTCCAGGCCGTCGTCCCCGTGAAGTCGCCGTACGGCAAGGTCGTCGGCCTGGTGTCGGCGGGGATCACGACGGAGAGCGTCGGCGGGACCGTCGACCGTCAGCTGCCCCTCGTGCTGGTCACGGCGGGTGCCGCGCTGCTGCTCGCGACGGGCGGCACCGCGCTGGTCAGCCGCCGTCTGCTGCGCCAGACGCACGGTCTGGGCCCGCGCGAGATGACCCGCATGTACGAGCACCACGACGCGGTGCTGCACGCCGTGCGCGAGGGCGTCCTGATCGTGGACGGCGACGGCCGCCTGATGCTCGCGAACGACGAGGCGTACCGCCTGCTGGACCTCCCGCAGAACGCGGAGGGCCGGTACGTCATGAGCCTGGGCCTGGACGCGGCGACGGCGGAGCTGCTGGCGTCCGGCGCGGTCGTGACGGACGAGGTGCGCCTGGTCGGCGACAAGCTGCTGGCGATCAACCAGCGCCCCACCCAGCTCGCGGGCGGCCCCTCGGGCAGCGTCGCGACCCTGCGCGACTCGACGGAGCTGCGGGCCCTGTCCGGCCGCGCGGAGGAGGCCCGCGAGCGGCTGGACATCCTGTACGCGGCCGGCGTCGGCATCGGCACGGACCTGGACGTGACGCGTACGGCGGAGGAGCTGGCCGAGCTGGCGATGCCCCGGTTCGCCGACTTCGTGACCGTCGACCTGTTCGACTCGGTGATCAAGGGCGAGGAGCCGGAGCCGGGCTCGGCGCTGCGGCGCACGGCGTCGACGGGCGTGCGCAAGGGCGCTCCGCTGTACGCGGTCGGCGAGCCGCTGAAGTTCGTGGAGTCGGCGCCGCAGGCCCGCAGCCTCGCGGAGGGCCGGGCGGTGCTGGAGGCGCGGCTGGACGCGTCGCCGGGGTGGCGGGCGCAGGACCTCGAACGCACCGAGCAGGTCGTCGAGTTCGGCATCCACTCGCTGATCACGGTCCCCGTGCGCGCGGGCGCGCTGGTGCTGGGCGTGGTGAGTTTCTGGCGTTCGGAGCGGCCCGAGCCGTTCGACTCGGACGAGGTGGCGCTCGCGGAGGAGCTGGTGGCGCGGGCGGCGGTCACCATCGACAACGCCCGCCGCTACACCCGCGAGCACAAGATGGCGGAAACGCTTCAGCGCAGCCTGCTGCCGCGCACGCTGCCCGCGCAGAGCGCCCTGGACATCGCGTACCGCTACCTGCCCGCGCAGGCCGGGGTGGGCGGCGACTGGTTCGACGTCCTGCCGCTGTCGGGGGCGCGGGTCGCGCTGGTGGTCGGCGACGTCGTCGGGCACGGGCTGCTCGCGGCGGCGACGATGGGCCGGCTGCGGACGGCCGTGCACAACTTCTCGGCGCTGGACCTCGCGCCGGAGGAACTCCTCGGTCTGCTGGACGAGTTGGTGAACCGGATCGACCAGGAGGACGAGTCGGCGGCCCCGGTGACCGGCGCGACCTGCCTGTACGCGATCTACGACCCGGTGTCGCGGCGCTGCACGATGGCGCGGGCCGGGCATCCGCCGCCCGCGATCGTGCACCCGGACGGCCGGGTGGAGTTCGCGGAGGTGCCGCCGGGGCTACCGCTGGGCCTGGGCGGGCTGCCGTCGTTCGAGACGGTCGAGCTGGAGCTGCCCGAGGGCAGCCGGCTCGCGCTGTACACGGACGGTCTGGTGGAGTCCCGGGACCGGGACATCGACAGCGGCCTCGACCTGCTGAGCGCGGCCCTCGCGGGCGCGCCGGACGCGCCGGAGCCGACCTGTGTGGCGGTCCTGGACGCGCTGCTGCCGGCCCGCCAGAACGACGACATCGCGCTGATCGTCGCCCGTACGCGCGCGCTGGGCCCGGACCGGGTCGCGGAGTGGGAGGTGCCGATGGACCCGGCGGAGGTCGCGCGGGTGCGCGCGGCGGTCGCCCGGCGCCTGGTGGAGTGGGACCTGGAGGACCTGTCGTTCACGACCGAGCTGATCCTGAGCGAGCTGGTCACCAACGCGATCCGCTACGGCGGCGCCCCGGTGCGGGTGCGGCTGCTGCGCGACCGGTCGCTGATCTGCGAGGTCTCCGACGCGAGCAGTACGTCACCGCACCTGCGGTACGCGGCGATGACGGACGAGGGCGGGCGGGGCCTGTTCCTGGTGGCGCAGCTCGCGGAGCGGTGGGGGACGCGGTACTCGTCCGTGGGCAAGGTCATCTGGGCGGAACAGCCACTACCAGTAAACGGATAAACTGCTGGTCGCACCCGACGTCGGGAGAACTCATAAGACCGGTTTATGAGCTCATAGACCGGACCCGCGTACCGGGTTAGGCTTGCCTTAGTTTAGGCTTCCCGTCGAGTCGATCAACTGCCGCTCGAAGGGAACCTGATCATGCCCCGCCCCCTGCGGGTAGCCATCGTCGGAGCCGGCCCCGCCGGGATCTACGCCGCCGACGCGCTGCTCAAGTCCGATGTGGCCGCCGACCCCGGTGTCTCCATCGACCTCTTCGAGCGGATGCCGGCCCCGTTCGGACTGATCCGGTACGGCGTGGCCCCGGACCACCCCCGCATCAAGGGCATCATCACCGCCCTGCACCAAGTGCTGGACAAGCCGCAGATCCGCCTCTTCGGCAACGTCGACTACCCCGCCGACATCAGCCTCGACGACCTGCGCGCCTTCTACGACGCCGTGATCTTCTCGACCGGCGCGATGGCCGACCGCGAGCTGGCGATCCCGGGCATCGACCTGGACGGCTCCTACGGCGCCGCCGACTTCGTGTCCTGGTACGACGGCCACCCGGACGTCCCGCGCACCTGGCCCCTGGAGGCCGAGAAGGTCGCCGTCCTCGGCGTCGGCAACGTCGCCCTCGACGTGGCCCGCATCCTCGCGAAGACGGCGGACGAGCTGCTGCCGACCGAGATCCCGGCCAACGTGTACGACGGCCTGAAGGCCAACAAGGCGCTGGAGGTGCACGTCTTCGGGCGCCGCGGCCCCGCGCAGGCCAAGTTCTCCCCGATGGAGCTGCGGGAGCTGGACCACTCCCCCAACATCGAGGTCATCGTCGACCCCGAGGACATCGACTACGACGAGGGCTCGATCGCGACGCGGCGCGGCAACAAGCAGGCCGACATGGTCGCCAAGACGCTGGAGAACTGGGCGATCCGCGACGTCGGGAACCGCCCGCACAAGCTGTTCCTGCACTTCTTCGAGTCGCCCACCGAGATCCTCGGCGAGGACGGCAAGGTCGTGGGCCTGCGCACCGAGCGCACGGAGCTGGACGGCACGGGCAACGTCAAGGGCACGGCCAAGTTCACCGACTGGGACCTGGGCGCCGTCTACCGCGCCGTCGGCTACCTCTCCGAGAAGCTCCCGAAGCTCCCCTGGGACCTCGACTCGGGCACCGTCCCGGACGAGGGCGGCCGGGTCATCGAGGAGAGCGGCAGCCACCTGACGTCCGTGTACGTCACCGGCTGGATCCGGCGCGGCCCGGTCGGCCTCATCGGCCACACCAAGGGCGACGCGAACGAGACGGTCGCGAACCTCCTGGACGACCACGCGAACGGCCGCCTCCAGGAGCCGTCGTCGCCGCAGCCCGAGTCCGTCGACGCCTTCCTGGCCGAGCGCGAGGTCCGCTTCACCACCTGGGAGGGCTGGTACAAGCTGGACGCCGCCGAGAAGGCCCTCGGCGAGCCCCAGGGCCGCGAGCGCGTCAAGCTCGTCGAGCGCGAGGACATGCTCCGCGAGAGCGGCGCCTGACCCGATCGATCCGGCGCGGGGCGGTCGTACAGAATTCTTGTACGGCCGCCCCGCGCCGTTGTTATGGTCCCCCGATGTTCTCCCTCCCCGAACCTCCCCTCTTCGCCCGCCTGCGCGACGCCCGCCGGGTCCTGATCGCCGGTGCGGGCGGCGGTTTCGACGTGTACGCCGGGCTGCCGCTGGCGTTCGCGCTGCGGGCGGCCGGCAAGGAGGTCCACCTCGCGAACCTGTCGTTCGCTGACCTGTACGGCCTCCCGTCCGAGGTGTGGATCGAGCCGGACGTCGCCGCCGTACGGCCCGGCACCCCCGTGCGCGGCGACTACTTCCCGGAACGCACGCTCGCGCAGTGGCTCGACGGCCGGGGGCTGCCGTCCACGGTGTACGCCTTCGCGCGCACCGGCGCCGCGCCGCTGCTGGACGCCTACCGGGCGCTTCTCGACCACTTGGGCGGCATCGACGCGATCGTCCTGGTCGACGGCGGGACCGACATCCTGATGCGCGGGGACGAACACGGGCTGGGGACGCCGGAGGAGGACATGGCGAGCCTGGCCGCCGTGGCTCAACTGAACGTCGCCGAGCGGCTGGTGGTGTGCCTGGGGTTCGGGGTGGACGCCTATCACGGCGTCAACCACGCGCTGGTGCTGGAGAATCTGGCCGCGCTGGACCGCGAGGGCGGCTATCTGGGCGCCTTCTCGATCCCCCGGGAGAGCGCGGAGGGCGCCGCCTATCTGGATGCCGTCGCGCACGCGCAGGAGGCGACGGCGAGCCACCCGAGCATCGTGCAGGGGTCGGTCGCCGCCGCCGTACGCGGGGAGTTCGGGGACGTGCGGTTCACGGAGCGGACCAAGAAGGGGGAGCTGTTCGTGAATCCGCTGATGGCGATGTACTTCTGCGTGGACGCCGGCGCGCTCGCCCGGCGCAATCTCTACCTGGACCGGCTGGCTCAGACGGTGCTGATGCGGCAGATCAGTTCGCGGATCGAGGAGTTCAGGGACGGGCTGCCCCGGCTACGGGCGCCCCGCGCGTTCCCGCACTGAGCGCGCGGCCACGGCGGTGAGGGCGGCGGTCAGCAGGAGCAGGCCCGCCGCTTGGCCGACCGAGCCGAAGCGGGCGACGGCCGGGAGGACGTCGTACCAGTGGTAGAGGGTCGTCACGCGCAGGGCGAGCAGCAGGGCGCCGAGGGCCGCGAGCGCGAAGGCGGTGTCCGGGGTGCGGGGGCGCCAGGCCAGCCAGGCGAGGCCCGCGAGGAGGACGGCCGTGGAGGGGGCCCACACGGAGTCGGTGGCCAGCGGCAGGACGGTCTGGGAGGCACCCATGGTCACGCAGGCGGCGAGGTAGGCGAGGCCGGGGGTGCCCGCGGGGAGGGCGGCCGGCGGGGCGTCGTGGTGGTAGGCGGCGTACACCGCGAGGACGGTGAGCCAGGCGAGCAGGCCGTTGGCGGTGGCGTAGGGCAGGTCCGGCGGGAAGGCGTCGGTGACGAACGGGGCGACGAACACCCAGAGTTCGGGCAGCGCGGCAACGGCGGCGGTGATCCCGGCGAGGCGCCTGCGGTCGCGCAGGAGCGCGAAGTAGGCGACCGTCCACAGCAGCGGGAGCGTCCACTCCAGGACGGCGACCGGCACGCTGTTCCCCGGCCCCCGGCCGTTGAAACGGGTCAGGAACAGGTCCCACTGCGCCGATCCGTGGGAACTCCCCCAGGTCAGTTCGAGGACCCGGTCCACGAGCGCCGAGGCGGCCTGGAGGAGGAGCGCGAACAGCGCGAACTGCCGTACGGACGCGCCGAACAGGGCGTACCTGCGGGGCGAGGCGGCCGTGCCGAGGCGGGTGCGGACGGCGAGCGCGGCGATGCTCGCGACCTCGCCGAGCGTGGGGCGGCTCTGGTCCTGGGTCTCCTGGTCGACGTCCCACAGGTACGTCTCGACCATCTCCTCCTCGCGCTCGCGCCGGTAGTAGGCGGGCAGCAGGCGCAGGACGGTCCGGTAGCGGGATTCCAGCAGCGTGCTCATGCGACTCCTCCGGCGAGTCCGGGGCCCGTCACGGGCGGTACGACGGGCGCGGCCGGGCTGTGGCCGCCTTCGGCGATACGGCGCTTGGCCGCGCTCGCGCCCGCCGCCATGCGCTCCGCCTCGGCGTCCAGCGCGGCGACGCCCTCGTCGGTGAGGCGGTAGTACCGGCGCAGCCTGCCCTGCTGGACCTCCTCGCGGTCCAGGACGATCAGGGCGTCGGCGGTGAGTCTGTCGAGGACGCCGTAGAGCGTGCCGACCCTGAGGCTGACCTCGCCGCCGGAGAGGTCCTCGACCTCGCGCAGGATGCCGTACCCGTGCCGGGGCTGGTCCGCGAGGGCCGTCAGCACGAAGAACGCGGCCTGTGTCATCGACTTCGTTCCCATGGAACTGAATATATCGGCTGCCGATATATTTCGCACGCCGGAACGCGGATCGCGCGGACAGGGAGGGGCGCCGCCGGGCCGCGCGTCCCCGCCGCAAGGAGAAGGCTTCGGCATGCTGTGAACCGCCCTCGACCCGGGTAGATCTCCCTTTGCGCACCTTCGCGCAGCACTCTCGACAACAAAAGGACACATGGCCTTGGCTCTCGCGTACCCTGACGCACCATCAACTCGTCGCCCGGGACGGTCGTGGACGATCCGCGTGACGGGGCACCGCGACCGGACCGCCTCCGTCACCTGCTCCTCGAACTGCCCGATGCCGGCCCGTTCCCGCGACGTCGCGGCCCTGCGCCGCTTCGCGGAAGCGCACGCCGCCGCGCACGCGCGCGCGGCGACCGTCCGGCCCGATGCCGCGTGCGGCTGCCGCCAGCTGAAGTGCGCGGCCCACGAAGGCACGCGCGCCTCCTGCGCGGGCGCCGTCGTCCTGGTCCTGCGCCACGACCCCGCCGTCGGGCAGGTCTGGACCCTCATGGAGGTCTGCTCCGCCTGTGCGCCCCTGATGTCCCACACGCGGGTCGTCGCGCGGGCCGCACCGCGCGCCCGGCAGGGGGGCGACGCGCCGCCGGCCGCAGCGCCCGTCACGGCCGCGCAGGCGCCCCCGGCCCAGGCCGCCCGTGCCGTGCCGGGCGGGTTCAGCGCGCCCGCGCGCGAGGGCGGGGGCCTGGAGGAGGCC
>NZ_LIRL01000869.1 GCF_001419795.1 Streptomyces niveiscabiei | reverse complement strand
TTCCCCGCCCCCGCCTGTCCCGCCAGCCGGTACGGCTTCACGCGGCTGCGTCTGAGGTTCTTCGCCCACTCCGTCGCCGCGATGGACACCGACCCGGACGCGAGCCCGAACTGTGCCTCGATCGCCGTATTGCTCGACGGGATCAGGCCGTGCCGCCACTTCGTGCCGCTGGGCGGCGTGATGGTGAACGTGTCGCTGCCGGCGATCCCGAACTCGGCGACGCGGCTGGCCGCGTNNTCGTGGTCGCCGTCGCCGAGGGGCACTTCGACGTACTGGTGCCACCACTCGGACCAGTGCCGCACCCGCCCGTGCCGCAGGAGGTGTTCCTCCAGCTCGCCGAACCGGGGCCGCAGATCGCCGATCTCGACGCCGACGGCGTCCCCGTGCAGGGCGGACTCCTCGTCGCCCGGCGCGGGTTCGGCGGCGCGCGGGGTCTCCCACTGGAAGACGTGGTCGGAGGAGCGGTCGACGAGGACGAGTTCGACGCCGGGCGTGTCGAGGGCGTAGGCGATGGCCTGGTACTCGGCGGACGCCTCGGTGATCGGGGCGACGACGGACAGGGGCGCCCAGTCGAGGGGGAAGCCCTCGATCTCGCCGGCGAACGCCTGGACGGCGACGGGGAGGCGGCAGTTGCGCAGCTCGGTGAGGAGCGGCGCCATGTCCTCGCACAACTCCAGGTAGATCACCCGGGGTTGCTTCTCGCGCAGGCGGCGGGCCATGGCGAGCGCGGAGGCCGGGGAGTGGTGGCAGACGGGGAAGATCTCCAGGGGTTCGCGTATCGCGCGGTCGACGTCGTCGACGATGCCGCGCAGGATGCCTTCGAGGGCGTCGGGGCCGTCGGCGAACGTCTGGGCGGCGTCGTCGAGTTGGGCGCGCAGCGCGTCGAAGGGGCCGTGGGTGTGCGGGGCGGGGCCGCTCATGACAGCGTCGCGATCGCCGCACGGCCGCCTTCGAGGAACTCCGGCCAGGAGCCGCCCTCTTCCTTGCCGCGCGGCTCGACGACGCCGTGCAGGTACTTGTTGAGGATCGCGAGGTCCTCGGGCGCGCGCCGGGCCAGCGAGCCGACGAGGGACGACGCCAGCGTGTGCGCGGTGAGGGCCTGTTGGCCGAAGAAGTTGCTGTGCAGGATCGCGTCCTCCAGGACGCCGATCTGCTCGGCGGTGGACAGCGCCGACTCCAGCTTCTCGTCGTCGCTCGCGGCGGCGGCCGAGGAGGCCCGCAGGTCGGCGAAGCTCTGGAGCAGGACGTCCAGCAGGGTGGGCGGGACGTCGAGTTCGATCTGGTGGCGCCGGAGGAGTTCCTCGGTGCGGAAGCGGACGATCTCCGCCTCGCTCTTCTTGTTCGTGACGACCGGGATGCGCACGAAGTTGAAGCGCCGCTTCAGCGCGGACGACAGGTCGTTGACGCCCCGGTCGCGGCTGTTGGCGGTGGCGATGACCGAGAAGCCGGGTTTCGCGAACACGATGTTGTCGCTGTCGAGTTCGGGTACGGAGATGTACTTCTCGGAGAGGATCGAGATCAGCGCGTCCTGGACGTCGCTGGTGGAGCGGGTCAGCTCCTCGACGCGGCCGATCGCGCCGGACTCCATCGCGGTCATGATCGGCGAGGGGATCATCGACTCGCGGGACTGTCCCTTGGCGATGACCTGGGAGACGTTCCACGAGTACTTGATGTGGTCCTCGGTGGTCCCGGCGGTGCCCTGGACGACGAGGGTGGAGTTGCGGCAGATCGCGGCGGCGAGGAGTTCGGCGAGCCAGCTCTTGCCGGTGCCGGGGTCGCCGATGAGCAGGAGGCCGCGGTCGGAGGCGAGGGTGACGATGGCCCGCTCGACGATGGCGCGGTCGCCGAACCACTTCTGGGAGATCTCGCGGTCCAGTCCGTCGGCGCGCTCGGAGCCGAGGACGAACAGGCGGATCATCTTGGGCGACAGGCGCCAGGTGAACGGCTTGGGGCTGTCGTCGACCGACTCCAGCCAGTCCAGTTCCTCGGCGTACTTGAGTTCGGCGGGGGCGCGCAACAGGTCGGACATGTGAGGGCCTTTCTGGCTGGTCAGGTGAGGAAGTTCTTGAGCTCGTGGACGAGCTTCTTGATGTGGCCGGAGATCACCGGCGTGCCCTGGTCCTTGAACTTGTCGCGGAACCAGGGGTTGACGCTGCCGCGCCCGGAGCTGGTCACCGAGCCGACGGGGATGAACTTGACGCCGGAGCGGTGCAGGGCGGCCATGCTCGCGAAGAGGGGTTCCTGGCGCCATTCGTAGAAGTCGGAGATCCACACGACGACCGTGTTGCGGGGCTCGGCGATCTTCGGCTGGGCGAGCGCCATCGCGACCGTGCCGTCGGTGCCCCCGCCGAGCTTCGTGCGCAGCAGCGTCTCGAACGGGTCGTGCACCCACGGGGTGAGGTCGAGGGCCTGGGTGTCGTACGCGATCAGGTGGACGTCGACCTTCGGCAGCCCGGCGAAGATCGAGGCGAGGATGGTGCAGTTGACCATCGAGTCGACCATGGAGCCCGACTGGTCCACGACGACGACGAGCCGCTGCGGTGTCGTCTTGCGGGCGGTCTGCTTGTAGTAGAGGCGGTCGACGTAGAGCCGCTCCTCCTCGGGGCTGTAGTTGGTGAGGTTCTTCCAGATCGTGCGGTCGAGGTCGAGGTTGCGGAAGACGCGCTTGGGCGGGACCGAGCGGTCGATCGCGCCGACGGTCGCCTTCTCGACCTGGGTGCGCAGCACTTCGGCGACCTCGTCGACGAACCGGCGGATCAGCGCCTTGGCGTTGGCGAGGGCGACGCCGTCGAGGTTGTTCTTGTCGCGCAGGAGCTGCTCGATCAGCGACATGCTGGGGGTGAGCTGGGAGGCGAGCTTCGGGTCGGCGAGGACTTCGCGCAGGTGCATGCGGCTGACCAGGTCGGCTTCCAGCGCGCCGAGTTCCGGGCCGATCGGCGGGATCAGGCGGCTCAGATCGGGGTCGGGGCCGCCGAACCCCGTGCCGGTCGGGCTGACGCCCCGGCGTCCCGCGCGCAGGTCGCCGGGGTCGCAGCCGAAGGCGCGCTCCAGCCAGCCGGCGTCCGCCTGCCAGCGCGCCAGCTGCCCGGCGTCGACAGCTCCGGAGCCGGTCGCGAACACGTTCAGCAGGACCTTCGACACCAGCGCCGCGCGCCGTACCTCGGCCGCCCGGTCGCGCTCCCCGTCGGGCTCGCCGGCGAGCATCAGGCCGTCGAACTCCTCGGCCAGCGCGGGGTGCCGCTGCACGACCGAGTCGACCGAGGCGCGCGGGTCCAGGAGCGCGGGCGGCAGTCCGATGTCCTCGACGACGGCGAGGCTCGCGGACTCCAGCGCGGGCCGCTCCTCCGGGTCGAAGAGCCGGGCGAGCAGCCGCCAGTACAGGACCTGCCGCCGGTTGTCGTACGCCTCTTCGGCGATCTCCGCGCTCATTTCCTCAGCAGCCTTCCCGCGCGCTCGCGCAGCACGGCCACGGCGTCGGTCGCCGCCTTCTCCGCCTTCACGCCCGCCTTGTCAGTGGTCCCCCCGGCCCACGCGCCCGCGTGCAGCGCGACGGGTTTCCTCCGTACGAGGGTCTCGACGGCCAGCGGCTGCACGGCGAACCGTCCGCCGTCCCACCGCAGCAGCCCGATGCAGGCGCCGGACGAGGCCACGACGTCCGGGGTCAGCGGGCCCGCGACGGGGATACGGTCGGCGTCCACCGCAAGGGGCTGCCCGGCGAGGACGAACACGCCCTCCTGGGCGGTGTAGCCCTCCAGGAGGACCGGTACGGCGAGCTGTGCGGGGTGCCGGTCCAGGGGTGCCGTCGGGGCGGTCAGCGCGGTGGGCAGGGCGACCCGCGCGGTGGTGAACGCGTCCGCCGGTTCCCCCGGGCGCGCGTGGGCGTCGTCCCACAGGAGGTCGCCCTCGCCGGTGACCGGCATCCCGTCCAGCTCCATCGCGCGGCCCTCGCCGAGCGCCGCCAGCAGCGCCATGTGCGGTCGCAGCAGCTGCCACACGCCCGCGCCGACGACCGTGTCGGGCTTCGGCGCGGAGACGCTCGCGCGCACCAGCCGGGGCGCTCCGCCGCCGGCCGGTTCGAACACCGCGTGCACCTGGGCCTGTACGGCGGTGGCGTGCTCGTGGAGGTCGACGCCGAGCGGCAGCAGCCGTCCGGTGGCCGTCCCGGGCGGCGCGACCGGCGCGTCGGCCCCGGGGACGCCGAGCAGCATCCCGCGCGCCCACAGGTCGCCCCAGCGCCGCGCCGGGATCCTCTCCAGGGCCGTACCCGGGCAGGAGGCGGCGAGTTCGGCGGTGAACCCGTCGAGGAGGGCGGCGAGGCGGCGCACGGACGGTTCCGCGAGGAGCGCGGAGACGACCGGGGCGGCACCGGCGATCAGCTCGTGGTCGATGCCCTGCCAGCCGGCGCGGGCGAGGTCGGTGAGCCATGTGCGGGCGGCGGCGCGGAGGTTGGTGGTGTCGGGGGCCGCCTCGTGCGTGGGGGCGGGGCTGTCGGTGTCGGGTGCTGCCGCGTGCGCGGAGCTCCGGTCTTCGTCGCCGGAGGCTCCGGAAACGGCGGCTCGCTCGCCGGTGAGGGGCTCGGCGTCGCTACCGGGGGTATGCCCGGCGGCGATGTCCGCCCCGCCGTCAACAGCCGTCAGCGCCGCGCCGGTTGTGCCGGTCGGCCGTCCCACCGCTTCGGCGATCCGTTCCGCCAGCGCGTCGTGTGCCGCCCCCAGCAGGGCCGTCCGGGCTGCCGCGAGGGCGAGGAAGTGGTCCTCGGCTGCGGTGCCTGCGGCGGCCTTCTCGGTGGCCTCGGCGACGCGGGTGGCGAGGGGGCTGGCGGCGAGCGCGTCCGCGAGGACGGTCAGGTCGGCGGCCTGGGCGGGGCGGGGGCGCAGGAGGCCCGCCGTGAGGGCGCGGTCCAGGGCGTCGACGGCGGCCAGGGCCTCGGCCAGGCCCTCGACCGGTTCGGTCAGGGTGTCGGCTCGCATCAGGCGGCCTCCGCCCGGGTCGGCGGGAACCACTGCATCTCCGGCAAGGGGGCGGTGGTGGGGGCGAGTTCGAGGTAGGCGAGGTGGCGCAGGAAGCGGCTGAACACGGCCGCGGCGGCCTTGGCCGGGTCCGGCGCGGGGTTCATGCCGGTCATGACGGCGGTCAGCGCGCCCGCGTCGGCGGCGCCGTCGGCGTCCACGCGCAGGTAGCGGGCGACGCGCTCAGCGCCGTACTGGAGCACCGCTTCGGTGACCAGCGCGCGGATGTGGTTGCAGAACGAGCCCCGCGCGCCGCCGCAGGGGCGGTTGTTGTTGGTGCTGCACCCGTACGCGTACGTCCCCGCCGCGATCGACGAGACGTAGACCCGGCCGATGTCCGAGCCGCTGGAGACGACGCCCTGGAGGCGGCCGTCGGCCAGTTCGACGAAGGGGACCTTGGCGAGTTTGCGGGGCCGGGCGGGCGCGAGCACCCGCGCGGTGCTCGACCGCTCCCATACCGGGACGTTCTCCGAATCCGACGACACATCAGCTCCTTCGCAGCACAAGGGATGTCTTCCGCCAGACCGGCGTGACATCGATCAAGCTATCGGCCGCCACTGACAACGCCCCCCGGATCGGGGGGCGTCGCAGGTCAGGAGCTTGTGCGGGGGTCAGCCGCGGGTTCGCGCACGGGCCGACCAGAGGCCCGCGGCGAGCAGTCCCGCCACGGCCACCGCGGCCGTCGTACGGCGCCGCGAGCGCCAGGCGAGGACCTCGCCCGTGGAGTTCGCGGACAGGGCCGAGCCGACGCTCAGCCAGGAGCCGGCGGACAGGACGGACGCGGAGGAGCCGATGGAGCCGACCGAGAGGAAACTCCCGACGGATCCGATGGACAGCGCGCTGCCCACGGACCCGATCGAGAGGAACGAGTTCACCGAGCCGATCGACAGGGCCGAGTTCTTCGACCGGAACGAGTGCCAGGAGCCGTCTGCGAGGTCACGGGTCGTCATGAGGTGATCCTGTCAGAGGAGTCGGCCCCCCGGCGGGCACCTCGGAGGCCACCCCGGCGTCAGTTCTTCGGCCGGTCCCGGTACGCGACGCGCGACAGTTCGCGGATCTCGCCCAGCAGGCCCCACTCGTCGCGGCCGAGTCGGGCCAGGGGGCGCAGTCGGCGGATGTCCGGGTGGCCGTCGACCAGCACGGAGTCGTCGATCGCGGCATGGACGACCTCGCCCAGGACGAGGGTGGAGTTGCCGATGCCGACAGTCGTGTGGAGGCGGCACTCCAGGGCGACCGGGGAGGCCGCGACACGGGGCGGTTTGACCTTGAGGGACGGCTCCTGCCCGATGCCGACCGCCTCGAACTCGCCCTCCCCGGACGGGAAGTCGGTCGCGGTCTCGTTGATCTGCCCGAAGAGCGGTTCCGGGGCGAGGTTCACGACGAACTCGCGGGTCGCCTCGACGTTGCGGAGGGTGTCCTTGCGGCCCACGGAGGTGAACTGGATCACCGGCGGGTCGGTGGAGGCGACGCTGAAGAACGAGTGCGGGGCCAGGTTGGCCGTCGCGCCGTCGGCCGTCAGGGTCGAGACCCAGGCGATCGGCCGGGGGACGACGACGGCGGTGAGCAGCCGGTAGAAGGCCGCGGTGCCCAGGGAGCCGGGCGAGTAGTCGACACGCATGACTGCAAGTTGTATCCCGCAAGCATCGGGAAGCACGCATCCTGTTCCCCAAGAGTCGGCAACTCACTCCCCACATGGGGGTGTTACCGCCGGTCACACGCCTGAAAGAGACGAAGGTCACGACTACGTATCGGACATTTAACGCTTCAATCTTCACGCCAGCCACACAAGTTGGCTAAGTTGACCGCCGGGCCGCACGACCGACTCCGGCGAACCGCCGGGCCGCGCGGCCTCCGCCGAATCCGGGGCGACCCGGCGGGGCGGGGCCGGCCGTCTCGGCGGCAGGCTGTGCACGGAAGGAGTGCGTCCTCCATGGCGACGGACCGAGGCCAGGGCCCCGCGGGTGCCGGACAACGCTCCGACTCCTCCCGTCTCGGGGACGGCCCCGCGCCCAGCAGGTCCGAGATCCAGCAGGCCGTCACCTCGCTCTACAACCGCGCCGAGACCGACAGCGGCACCTTCAACGCGACCCGCGCGATGTCGCTGCGCAGCAGCCGCAGCGGCGGTTCGGGAGCCCCTCGCGGGGGCGCGCGCAGGCCCTCGGCGCCCGAGACGGACGCGGTCGCCCGGCAGCTCTTCGACGTCGCCCGCAACTCGCTCGGCCCGACCATCCCCGCCGTCCTCCCGCGCGACCGCGCGAGCGGCCGTCCAGGGCGCCCCGGGAAGTCGGACGGCATGCCGACCATCCAGGAGCTCGAAGCGGCCCTGGAGCGCAAACAGGAGCTCGCCGCGGGCCGTTCGGCGCCCGCGCTCCCCCCTGGCCAGTCCGGGCAGGGCGCCCCCGCGCTC
>NZ_LIRL01000868.1 GCF_001419795.1 Streptomyces niveiscabiei | reverse complement strand
GGCGGGGTGTCGTTCGTGGTGCGCGCGGGGAGGCGGCGTTGACCGGTCGGCAGCCACAGGAGGAGGCCGAGGGTGATCCATACATACATGTTGCTGCCGAGGAACCCGTCGAGGCCGGACGCGTCGTGGAACCAGATCCATACAACACTGGTGCACATGACGGCGTACAGAGTTGACGCGATCCGTACATATTCGGATCGAATCAACACGACGAACGATGGAATCAACCAGATCAAGTGATGCACCCATGTCACCGGACTGACCAGACAAGCGGTCAACCCGGTCAATGCGAACGCCGTTCGCCACTCCCCCGCGCGCCGCACCCGCCACACCCACACGGCGAGCACCACCAGCACGACCAGCGCCCACACGGCCTTGCTCTCGATCCCCAGGCGCGCGAGGACCCCTTGCAGGGACTGGTTGGAGACGTAGTCGAGGCGCCCCACGCGCGTGGTGTCCCACAGGGCGGTCGTCCAGTAGAACCGTGACGCGCCGGGGGCGACCAGCGCGGCGAGGGCGGTGGCACCGGCGGCGACGGCCGTGGCGATCCCGGCCTCGCGCCGGCGGCGGGTGACCAGGAGCAGTCCGATGAACAGCGCGGGCGTGAGTTTGACGGCCGCCGCGAGGCCGATGCCGATGCCCGCCCAGCGTTCGCGGCCGGTCGCGAGGAGGTGGGCGTCGACCAGGACGAGCGCGAGCAGCAGGATGTTGACCTGGCCGAAGCTGATGGTGTCCCGCAGGGGTTCGAAGAGGGCCAGGACGCACAGGGCGAGGCCGACGCCGTACCGGCCGTGCCGCTTCCACTCGCGGCCCGCGAGCAGGCGCAGGACCAGCGCGAGGGCGGCGAGGTTGAGCAGGAGGGCGGCGGCGATCGCCGTATGCAGGCTCACCAGTGCCATCGGGAGCATCGCGACGGCCGCGAAGGGCGGGTAGGTGAAGCCGTACGGGGTGCCGGGGACGCGGTAGTCGTAGACGCGTCCGCCGTGGTGGACCCAGTGGTCGATCGTGCCCCAGTAGACGCGCAGGTCGAACCAGTCCCGCAGGAGCGGCACGGTCGCGGTGAACGCCGTCACGGCGGTGGCGAGCGCGATCAGCAGGAACAGCCGGCCGCGGTCGGTCTCGGGGAGTCTCATGGTCCTCGGGGTTCGTGGGGTCATGCCGTACGGCCGTGCTGGAGGCCGGGGGCGCGGGTGGCGAGGCGGGCCTGCCACAGGACGACGACGGCGAGGGCGCCGCCGGAGACGGCCAGCAGGACCTGTCCGGCGTCGGCGGGACCGCCGTCGGGCAGGACGGCGAGGGCGAGCACGCCGGCCACGGCGACGGCGGTACGGTGCCGTACCGACGTGTCGGGTGCGGCGGCGGCGATCAGGAAGAGGCCCCACAGCGCGTACCAGGGGCGGATCGCGGGGCCGAAGGCGGCGACGGCGGCGAGGCTGAGGCCGAGCGCGTACACCGGGCGGGGGCGCAGGCGCCACCAGATGGCCGTGACGAGTCCCGCGGTGATCGCGAGGCCCAGGGCGTGCCAGGCGGGCACGGCGAGCGGTGCGAGGTCGCTGCCGGCGTGTTCGAGGAGGGCGCCGGTGGCGCGGCCCAGCAGGCTCGTGAGGGCCCAGTTCTGGGACGAGACGGGGGTGCTGAGGGCGCTGATCCAGCCGTATCCGGTGCCGGTGGCGGCGGTGACGGCGACGGTCGTGGCGGCGGCCGGGGCGAGGGTGTTCGCGCCCGCGCGCAGGGCGGCGTACGGGCCGGACCGGCCGCGCTGCCGGTAGTGGAGCAGCACGATCGCCGCGAGGCCGAGGGCCGCCGGGGCCTTGACGAGGGCGGCGAGGGTGACCAGGACGGCGCCGAGGGTGAGGCGTCCGCCGAGGGCGGCGGCCAGGCCGATGCCGAGCAGGCCCAGCATGATCGCGTCGTTGTGGGCGCCCGCGACGAGGTGCAGCAGCACCAGCGGGTTCAGCGCCCCCAGCCAGAGCGCGCGTGCCGGGTCGGCGCCGCAGTGCCGGGCGAGGCGGGGCAGGGCGGCGGCCATCAGGGCGACGCCGAGGAGGGCCACGCAGCGCATCCCGTACAGCCCGGCGGGCAGCTCCCCGCGCGTGAGGTCCGCGAGGACCCCGGCGAGGCCCATGAAGGCCGGTCCGTACGGCGCCCCGGTGTGCCGCCACAGGGGCGCGACCTCGTCGGCGAGCGGGCCGCCGAGGCTGGAGGGGCCGTAGGAGTAGACGTCGATGTGGGCGTCGACCATCGCGCCTTGCGCGAGGTAGCTGTAGACGTCCCGGCTGAACAGGGGCGGCGCGACGATCAGGGGGGCCGCCCAGACGGCGAGGACGAGGACCAGCGCGCGCGGGGAGGGCGGTTCGTCGCCGCGCACCCTGCGGCCCAGGAGCACCCAGGCGGCGGTCAGCAGCACCAGGCCGAAGTAGACGCCGACCAGGCCGAGCACGGCGTGCGGCGAGGAGGGGGCGAGCAGTTCGCGCGCGGGCAGGGCGCCGGCACTCTCGCCGCCGAGCGCCAGGCAGGAGGTGCCGGCCAGGCCGAGCACCTGGCAGCGGCGGAGAGCGACAGGGAAAGCCTTGGCCAGCACCCTGTCAGCGTGGCGACGCCGGGTGGCCGGTAAGCGACGTTCCGCCTGCGGGGCGGTGGTCTGTGCGTGACCGGAGCGTGATCGCGGCGCGGAGAGCCGCACGGGAGCCGGGAGTTCACCCCGGGTTCGGGGAGTCCTCGCCGGTCCGGCCGCGTGCCGTCAGGTCCGCGACGGGACTCGCGACGGCCCGCGCGGTCTCCGGCGCCGGGCTCAGGCGAACCGGGTGCTCGGTACGGGGCCCGTGCTCCGCACCCGCGCGCGGTCGCCCGTGAGCCAGGTGCCGCGGATCGCCGCCGCGAACCCGGTGAGCCGCTCCCGCGGGTCGTCCGGGGTCGCGCCGTCGCCCTCGTCGGGCGTGGGGTCGGCGGCGGCGATCTCGGCGGCGAGTTCGGTCTCCGCGCGCGGGTCGGGGCCGCCGCGCTCGACCTCCCCATCCTCGCCCACGCGTAGGGTGTCGCCCCAGGGCGCGACGACCGACTGGTGCAGCAGGGTCACGCTGTCCGGGGTGACGGCGGGCGGGTCGGTCCAGCAGCTCGCGTGCTCGTGGAGGACCTGTCCCGCCGTGCGGCCGAACAGCTCGCCCAGGATCTCGGGGCCCCGCTCGGCCTCGGCGGTCTCGTTCAGGTCGTACGCGATCACGACAGTGTTCTCGCGCCCCGCCTCGAACGGCAGCGCGGGCAGCCCCAGCACCTGCGCCGCGGCGAGCCCGAGGACGCGGCTCGACCGGTCCGGGAGCAGCGACACGGACGCCGGGCGCACCTGGGCCGCCTCCAGGACCGCCCTGAGCCGCAGCAGGCCGCGCAGGCACTGCCCGTAGGTGTCCTGGAGCCACGCGTACCGCCCGGTCATGCCCGCGTCGTAGCCGTACGGCGAGAGCGTGCCGAGGACGGTCCCGCCCATCACGTACTGCCAGCCGCGCAGATCCCCGCGGTCCAGCGGGCTCGCCGCCGCGACGGCGTCGGCGCGCTCCAGGACCCTGCGCTGGCGCGCCTGCGCGGAGGTCCACATCTCGTCCTCGGGGTCGCCGAGGAGCGCGTGCTGACGGCGGGCCAGGGGCAGGTCGCCGGCGAGGACGGCGTTGAACACGAGGAGGTAGCGGTCGGGCCAGTCGTCCAGCTGCGCCTCGTGCGCGAGCAGGACGTCCGCCGCCTCGCGGTGGCGCGAGCGGTCCTCGTAGGCGGCGACCAGTTCGCGCAGCAGGGGCTTCGCGCCGGGCGCGAGCCGCAGGGCCTCGCGCAGCGCGGGGATCGCCAGGTCGGCGACGCCGCGCTCGATGCACGCGTACCCGAAGTCGTAGAGGGCGCGCGGCTGTCCGGGGTCGGCCGTGACCGCCTTCGCGGCGTCGCGCAGGTCGTCGAACCCGGCTCCTTCGGCCGCCCGTCCGGCGACCAGGGCGACCTCGGCGAGCGGCGCGCGCTCGGCGGCGGCCCGCAGGAGCCTCAGCGCGCCGGGGATGTCGCCCTGGTCCAGGCATTCCCATGCCTTCAGGGTGTCGGGGGACTGGGGGCGGCGCGGCCTGCGGGAGAACATACGTGCGATTCTCCCCGAGGCCGGCGGCGGTCCTCAACCGGATTTCCGGCGGGCTGTGACCGATGGCGCGGTTTCTCCCTCTTCTCCTGTGACCGACCTAGTGGGGGAACGATGAAGTGGTCCAGGACCGTGGCCGCAGCGGCTGCCGGCCTCATTCTGTGCGGGTGCACCGGCACGGGCGGCGGCGGTACCGCGCCGAGCACGGCCCCGTCCGCGCGCGCGGTGGGCAAGTCCGCGTCCCCCGCGCCCTCGCCGTCTCCCACGGTCTCGCTGATCCTCAACGGCCAGACCGACGCCCGCCCCGGGGAACGCGTCCACATGATGCTCTACGGCGTCACCCGCGCGCGGGGCGGCGACGCGGTGACCGCGCGGTCGGCCGCGTTGACCGGGCCGGTGCGTCTGGACTGGGAGGACGACCACTACTGGGCCGTGGGAACCCTCAAGATGACGAACAAGCCCGGCTCGTACCCCCTGACGGTCGCGGTCCACGGCCGCGACGTGGCCCACGACACGGTCAAGGTGGCCGCCTCCCAGCGGCCCTCGTTCACCCTCTCCGCGTCCCGGGAGGCGACCCGCCCCGGCGAACCCGTGTGGCTGGGCTTCGACGACCTGTACCCCGGCGAGCGGGGCACCGGCTTCACCGTGCGGTCCGCCGCCCTCCCCGCGCCCGTGCGCCTGGTCCACGACGACGACACCGACTTCTACAACCCGCGCGCCTTCTCGGCCCGCCCGGAGCTGCGGACCCGTCTGGCGGACGGCACGTACACCTTCACCCTGTACGGCGCTGACGGCCGCCGGATCGCCGAGAAACGGCTGACGGTCCGCGCGTCCCGGCCGGGCGACCGCGACTACCGGGGCAAGCCGTCCGGCCCCGAGTTCTTCGACCCGGGCGCTGGCTACTCCGACGGCTCCCACAACACGTTCCGGGCCGCCGCCGGCGGGCGGGTCGCCGTCATGTGGCACGACGTGTACCCGGACCCGGGCGAGGAGACCCGGCTGACCGCCACGTCCCCGGCGTTCACCGGGACGGTCCGCCTGCGGCACGACGACAGCAAGGGCGCCGACGGCGACGACCCGCGCTTCCTCGGCACCGCGACCGTCCGGCCCGGTCTCGCGCCCGGCCGCTATCCCGTGACGGTCGTCGCGCATCACGGCCGGGTGACGAAGACGGCATACCTGACGGTGACGGCGCGTTAGGGGCGCGCGGGTGCGGCGGCGCAGGTCAGGTCGTGCGCCGGGACCTTCCCGTCGAGCAGGTAGGCGTCGACGGCCGCGTCCACGCACGCGTTGCCGTTCCGGTACTGGCCGTGGTCGCCGGCACCGGTGACCGTGACCAGCCGCGAGCCCTTCAGCGCGCGGTGCGCCCGCAGCGCGCCTTCGTAGTACGTCGCCGGGTCGTGCACCGAGTTGAGCATGAGGGTCGGCGGCAGGCCCTCGCCGGTGACCTTGACGTGCGGGGCGTCCGACTCCGGCCAGAACGCGCAGACCGCCGCGTACGCGAGCTCCCGCGCGCCCACGAGAGGGTGTTTCCGCGTGTCCGTCGCGCTCTGCCGCAGCCAGTGGCCGAGGTCGCGGTTCCACGGCGTGTCGTTGCAGGTCACCGGGAAGTAGGTGGCGGCGAATCCGGGCGAGAGGTAGTTCGCGAAGGTGCTCCCGGCCGTCTGCCGCTCGGCGGCCGTCGCCGTGTCCCAGTGCTCCAGGGAGGCCAGCACGGACGCCAGGGACAGCCACAGGCCCGCGTTGTACATGCCCTGGATCGTGGCGTTGTCGAGCTGGTTGGGCCCCACGGTCACCGCGCCGGCGGTCAGGGGGCGGTCGTGCAGAGCGGCCCGCCGCGCCTCCCAGGTGGCCTTCGCCTCGGCCGCCGTACGCCCGTAGTGGTAGACCGCGTCGTGCTGCGCGAGCCACGGCAGGAAGTCCTGCTCGAAGCGGCGCTGGAAGCTCATCGGCTGCCCCAGCTCGGCCTGCTCCCAGGTCCCGTCGAAGGCCAGGTTGCTGTCCAGGACGGCGCGTTCGACGTGCTGCGGGTACTCGGTCGCGTAGTACGCGCCCAGCCAGGTGGCGTACGAGGGGCCGTAGTACGAGATCTTCTGCACGCCGAGCAGGGTGCGCAGGAGGTCGATGTCATGGACAGCTTGATCGGTGGTCAAGTACTTGACGAGATCACCGCTGCGATCAAGGCAACTGTTGACGAATTGGCGGGAACGGTTGATCACGCCCTGGAGGGCAGCGGGCGTGCGGTCGCGGAAGTCGCCGGCGTAGAAGTCCTGGAACTCGGCGTCCGTCTGGCAGGTGGCGTGCGTGCTGCTGCCCACGCCGCGCTGGTCGAAACCGACGACGTCGTACGCGGCGCCGACCGCCGGTGACGCCTTCACGAACCCGGCCGGACGGTTCAGGCCCGACGCGCCCGGCCCGCCCGCGGCCATGACCAGCACTCCGCGGCGTTTCACGGGGTCGGGCGCGCGGTGGCGGGACACCTCGACGGTGAGGTCGGCGCCGGTGCCCGGGTGGTGCCAGTCGCGGGGGACGGCCATCGGGGCGCACTCCAGGGC
>NZ_LIRL01000867.1:499-2094 GCF_001419795.1 Streptomyces niveiscabiei | reverse complement strand
CGCCGCCGCGTGCACCACCGCGTCCACCCAGCCCTCGACCAGGGCGAGCGCCGTCTCCAGGCGGGCCAGCGCCGCCTTCTGCTCCGGCGTGTCCTCCGGCTGGAACATGCCCTGCTGGAGCGCGTCCTGGAGCTGCTCGGGGTTCTGCGGGTCGAACTGGCCGACCACGTCCTCCAGCTTGGCCGTGTCGACCTTGATCCCGCGCGCGTAGCCGTCGACCGCGCCGAACAGATGCGACCGCAGCCACGGCACGTGCGCGAACAGCCGCTGGTGGGCCGCCTCGCGCAGCGCCAGATACAGCCGGACCTCGTCCTTCGCGACGCCCAGGTCCTTGCCGAACGTCTCGATGTTCACCGGCAGCAGCGCGGCCTTCCCGGCCGGGCCCAGCGGCAGCCCGATGTCCGTCGAACCGACGACCTCGCCCGCGAGCACGCCCACGGCCTGCCCGATCTGCGTGCCGAACATGGCGCCGCCCATCGAGCGCATCATGCCGATCAGCGGGCCCGCCATGGCCTGCATCTCCTCCGGCAGGACGTCACCCATCGCCGCGCCGACCCGCTCGGCGACCGGGTCCACCAGCTCCTTCCACGCGGGCAGCGTCGCCTCGACCCACTCCGCGCGCGACCACGCCACCGCCGTACCCGCGCCGGACGGCAGGGACGTCGCGTCGTCCAGCCAGAGGTCCGCCAGGCGCACCGCCTCCTCGACCGCCGTGCGCTCCGCCGCGCCCACGCNNCGACCTGCTGGCGGGCGATCTGCTTCGCCATGTCCCAGTTCACCGGGCCGCCCTCGTACGACAGCATCTGCCCGAGCTGCTGGAACGCGGCCCCCAGGTCACCGGGGTTCATGGAGCCGAACATCGCGGCGAGCGGGTTGTCCCCGCCCGGGCCGCCGAAGCCGCCGGCTCCGAGCCCGAAACCGAACGGGTTGGCCGGTCCCTGACCACCACCGCTCTGCTGGTCCTTCTTCTTGCCGTCGCCGTCCTCCGGCTCCTCCGGCGGAAGGCCGAATCCGAATGGGGTGTCACTCACGGGGTTCCTCGGCTGGTAAGGCCACCGGTCTGACGACCGGCGGCGCGGCTGCCCTGCAACACCACCCAGCGTAGACACCCGGGCCCGATCGGGCCTCGGTGCTCCGCCGACTCGCGGCCTGCGGCAGGATGGAGCCACCTGGTACGTACGCGTCATCCGCGCCCGTATGCCATGACAACCGCTGGAGACACCTGGTGAGTTCCCCAGATCCGCAGGTTCGCGCAGCGCGAAACCGCTCAACCGGCGCGGGCTCGCGCGGGCCCGTCGTCGCCGTCACCGGCGCGGCGCACGGGGTGGGCGCGCTGCTGACCGAGCGGCTCGCCGCGTCCGACGAGATCAAGCAGGTCGTCGCCATCGACGAGCGGCGGGGGGAGTGCGACGACGCGACGTGGCACGTCCTCGACGTGCGTGATCCGGCGATCGCGGAGAAGTTGCGGGGGGCCGATGTCGTCGTCCATCTCGCGCTGGATCTCGATCTCGGGTCCGACGCGGGGGCCCGTACGGCGTACAACGTGCGGGGGACGCAGACCGTGCTCACCGCTGCCGCCGCTGCCGGGGTGCGGC
>NZ_LIRL01000867.1:205-457 GCF_001419795.1 Streptomyces niveiscabiei | reverse complement strand
GCGCCTCGTGCGCATCCCGGGCTCAATGTCACCGTCGTGCGGCCCGCCACGCTCGTGGGGGGTACCGACACCGCCCTCACCCGGTACTTCGAGTCGCCCCGGCTCCTCGTCGTCGCCGGGTCCCGGCCCGCCTGGCAGTTCTGCCACGTCGACGATCTGTGCGCGGCTCTGGAGTACGCCGTTCTGGAGAAGGTCGAGGGGGAGCTTGCCGTCGGGTGTGACGGGTGGCTCGAACAGGAGGAGGTCGAGGAG
>NZ_LIRL01000867.1:0-147 GCF_001419795.1 Streptomyces niveiscabiei | reverse complement strand
CCGGCTCCACGCGGCCGGCTGGCGGCCCCAGTGGACCAACGAGGAGGTTCTGGCGGAGCTGCTGGAGGAGGTTGCCGGGCGGCATACGGTCGCTGGTCGTCGCCTTGGGCGTAAGGATGCGACTGCGGCGGGGGCTGCGGGGGCGAC
>NZ_LIRL01000866.1 GCF_001419795.1 Streptomyces niveiscabiei | reverse complement strand
GCCCTCCTCGCCAAGCTCGGCCCCGCCGCGAGCCTCGTCGAGTCGACCGTCCGCAACAGCGCCAACCCGACGATGCTGGACGCAGGTTACAAGGTCAACGTCATCCCCGGCGAGGCCGTCGCCTACGTCGACGGACGCTATCTCGCGGGCGCGGAGGACGAGTTCAGGGCGACGCTCGACAAGCTCACCGGACCTGACGTCAGTTGGGAGTTCCAGCACCATTCCGTCGCCCTCCAGGCACCCCTGGACACCCCGACGTACGCCGGACTCCGGGCCGCCGTACGGGAGTTCGCGCCCCAGGGGCACACCGTCCCGTACTGCATGTCGGGCGGCACCGACGCCAAGCAGTTCTCCCGGATCGGCGTCGTCACCTACGGCTTCACCCCGCTCAGGATGCCCGAAGGGCTCGACTACCAGGCCCTGTTCCACGGCGTCGACGAACGCGTCCCCGTCGACGCGCTGCACTTCGGCGTCGACGTCCTCGACCGCTTCCTGCGCACCGCGTGAACCGCGCCCTGCCGTACGGCGATTGGCCCTCGCCGATCACCGCGGACCTCGCCGGCGCGCACGACGGACGCCCCGAGTACGTCGGGTTCGTCGGCGACGAGGTCTGGTGGACGGCGCCCCGGCCCGCCGAGGGAGGCCGCCGCACCCTCGTCCGCCGCCGCGCCGACGGCACCGAGGAAGCGGTCCTGGCCGCACCCTGGAACGTCCGCAGCCGCGTCCACGAGTACGGCGGCTGCCCCTGGGCGGGGACCGTGCACGAGGGGCAACTCCTCGTGGTGTTCGTCCACTTCGCGGACCAGCGCCTCTACCTGTACGACGGCGACGGCGGACCCCGGCCCCTCACCCCCGTCTCCGGCGTCGGCGGCGGGCTGCGCTGGGCCGACCCGGTGCTGCTGCCCGAACGGGGCGAAGTCTGGTGCGTGAAGGAGGAGTTCACCGGCGAGGCACCCACCGACGTACGGCGCGTCCTGGCCGCCGTACCGCTCGACGGGTCCGGTGCCGTGCGTGAACTCACCGACGACCGGCGGAGGTTCGTCACCGGGCCGAAGCTGTCGCCGGACCGGCGCAGGATGGCGTGGATCGCCTGGGACCACCCCCGGATGCCGTGGGACGGGACCGAGCTGCTGGTCGCCGAAGTCACCGAAGCCGGCGAAGCCGGGGAGCCTCACGTCGTCGCGGGCGGGTCGCGGGAGTCGGTCGTCCAGGTCGAATGGGCGGCGGACGGCGGGCTGTTGTACGTGTCCGACCGGAGCGGCTGGTGGAACCTCTACCGCGACGGGCGTCAACTCTGCCCGCGCGACGAGGAGTTCGGCGGGGCGCTGTGGAAGCTGGGGCAGCGCTGGTGCGCGCCGCTGGAGGACGGGCGGATCGCCGTCGTCCACGGGCGGGGTGCCGCCGCGCTCGGCGTGCTCGACCCCGGTACCGGAGAGATCGCCGAACTGGCCGGGCCCTGGACCGAGTTCGGGGCCACGCTCGCCGTGCGCGGGGAACGGGTCGTCGGGGTCGGGGCCGGACCGTCCAGCGGGTACGAGGTCGTCGAACTGGACGCGGGGAGCGGGGCCGTGCGGGTCGTCGGGGCCGCGCACGCCGACGCCGTGGACCCGGCGTACTGCCCGCGGCCGGTCGCGCGGACCTTCGACGGGCCGGGAGAGCGGGAGATCCACGCGCAGGTGTACCCGCCGCGCAACCCCCGACACGCGGGACCCGAAGGGGAGTTGCCGCCGTACGTCGTGTGGGCGCACGGCGGGCCCACCGACCGGGCGCCGCTCGTCCTCGACCTGGAGATCGCGTACTTCACCTCGCGGGGGATCGGCGTCGTCGAGGTCGACTACGGCGGGTCCACCGGGTACGGGAGGGCGTATCGCGAGCGGCTGCGCGGGAGTTGGGGCGTCGTGGACGTCGAGGACTGCGCCGCCGTCGCGCTGGCGCTCGTCGCGGAAGGGGCCGCCGACCGGAGGCGGCTCGCCATCCGGGGCGGCAGCGCGGGGGGTTGGACCGCCGCCGTGTCGCTGACCCGTACGGACGTCTACGCCTGCGCCGTGATCCGCTATCCCGTTCTCGATCCCGTGGCGTGGGCGGACGGCGGGACGCACGACCTGGAATCCCGCTACCTCGACGGGCTGATCGGGCCGGCCGAGCGGTTCGCGCAGCGGTCGCCGGTCGAGCACGCGGACCGCGTCCGCGTGCCGTTCCTGCTGCTCCAGGGGCTGGACGACGTGATCTGTCCGCCCGCGCAGTGCGAGCGGTTCCTGGAGCGGGTCGGCGTGCCGTACACGTATCTCACCTTCGAGGGCGAGGGGCACGGGTTCCGCGAGGCGGCCACGACCGTGCGGGCACTGGAGGCCGAACTCGCCCTGTACACCGAGGTGTTCGGACTGCATCCCGGGAAAGAGCTGGTCCTGTGAACGAGTTGACCCGTCCCCGGCGTCTCGCGCCCGGCGCCCGCGTCGCGATCGTCGCCCCCAGCGGGCCCGTACCCGAAGAGCGGCTCCAGGGCGGCCTCGACATCCTGCGCGGCTGGGGACTCGACCCCGTCGTCGCGCCCCATGTCCTCGACCGGCACCGGGAGTTCCCCTACCTCGCGGGCGCCGACGCCGACCGGGCCGCCGACCTCCAGCACGCCTGGTGCGACCCGTCCGTCGACGCCGTGCTGTGCGCGCGGGGCGGGTACGGCGTCCAGCGCATGGCCGACCTGCTCGACTGGGACGCGCTGCGGGCGGCCGGGCCGAAGGTGCTCGTCGGCTTCAGCGACGTCACCGCGCTGCACGAGGCGTTCGCGAACCGGCTCGGGCTCGTCACCTTGCACGGGCCGATGGCCGCCGGCGTTGACTTCCTCAAGAACGCGACCGCGCAGCAGCATCTCCGGGCGACCCTCATGGAACCCGAGTCCGTCCAGGTCGTCACCGCGGCCGGAGGGGGCGCGCTGGTCGGCGGGCGGGCCCGGGGCGTCCTGCTCGGCGGGTGCCTGTGCCTGCTAGCAGCAGAACTGGGTACGCCGTACGCGCGGGCGTCCGCGCGGGGCGGGCTGCTGTGCCTGGAGGACGTGGGGGAGGAGACGTACCGTCTCGACCGCTACCTCACCCAGCTGCTGCGCGCCGGGTGGCTCGACGGGGTGCGGGGCGTGCTCCTCGGGTCCTGGGCGGAGTGCGACGCCTACCCCCTCGTACGGGCCATGCTCGTCGACCGGCTCGGCGGGCTCGGGGTGCCGGTCGTCGAGGAGTTCGGGTTCGGGCACGGGGCGGGGGCGCTGACGGTGCCCTTCGGGGTGGCGGCGGTGCTCGACGCGGACGCGGGGACGCTGGTGCTGGAGGAACCGGCGCTGCGCTGAGCGCTCGCCGTGCGGAACCGTTTGCTCGGGCGCACGCTGGTCGCATGAGTCCGAAGACGACGTCCGAGAGCGGGGCGAAGAAGAAGGGGGCGGGTCTGCTCACGCCGGGGCGGGTTGCCGTTGCGGTGCTGGGGGTGCTCGCCCTGGTGTTCATCTTCGAGAACACCCGGCAGACCAAGATCCGGTTGTTGATTCCCGAGGTCACCATGCCGTTGTGGACGGCGTTGCTGGCGACGGGGGTGGTGGGGGCGTTGTGCGGGGCGTATTTCGTGCGTAGGAGGAAGTAGCGGTGCGCCTAAGGGGGTGCCGGGT
>NZ_LIRL01000865.1 GCF_001419795.1 Streptomyces niveiscabiei | reverse complement strand
CAGGAACCCGGCGACGAAGAGGGGGACGAGTGGGGGGCGGTGGCCCGGGGTGGCAGTGCGGCGGCGGTGTAGGGCGCCGGCTCCGGCGACCATCGGGGCCAGGAGGACGACCCGGGTCAGCTTGACGACGACGGCGATCGCGACGGCGCCGGGGCCCGCCGGGGAGGCCGCCGCGACGACCTGGGCGACCTCGTGGACGGAGATCCCCGCCCAGGTGCCGAGGTGTTCGGGGCTCAGGGCGAGCGCTTGGCCGAGGTAGGGCAGGAAGGCGATGGCGGCGCTGCCGTACAGGGTCACGAGTGTGACGGCCGTGGCGACTTCCTCTTTGTCCGTGTCGGTGACGCTGTCCATCGCGGCGATCGCGGAGGCGCCGCAGATCGAGAAGCCGGTCGCGACCATGAGGGTGAGGCCGGGCGGGAGGCTCAGGAGGCGGCCGAGGAGGAGGGTGCCGGCGAAGGTGGCGAGGACGGTGGCGACGACGGCCGCGACCGTGCCGGCACCGAGGCCGAGGACCTCCCCGAGCCCGAGTTGGAGTCCGAGGAGGACGACGCCGAGGCGCAGGCACTTGCGCGCCGCCCAGGTCATCCCGGCCCGGGTCTCCTCGGGAAGCATCCCGCCGACGGCGGCGCCGAGCACGACCGCGGCCGTGAGCGCGCTCAACGCCGGTACCAGCGAGGCGAGTTGGAACGCCACGGCCGTACCGGTCGCCGCGACGAGGAGTCCCGGTGTCAGGGCTCGGGTCTGGACGGCCTGTCCTGTTGTGCTCATGGACCGATCGTCGGCGGGGTGCGGGCGCTGCGGTAGCCGTCATTTCGTGTGCGGGTCATCAACGCGGTTGATGGGTCGGCTCGCGCCGACCGCGCCGCGCCCCGGGGGTGCCGGGCCGCGGCGCGCCGGGTCACCAGGTACCCGTGAGGGCTCAGTAGGTGCCCGTGAGGGTGATGGCGAGGTCGGTGATGTTCAGCGGGAACTGGCCGATCGGCGTGACGCTGGCGCTGAGGACGTCGACGCTGTAGAGCGTCGGGGTACTCGCGCCGTACGGCGTCAGGGAGGCGAAGGCCGCGTTGGCGGTCGTCCTGCCGTTGGTCAGGGTGCTGAACATGTCGAAGCCGGCGTCGAGGTTCGCGTCGAAGCCGAGGAGGCCGGTCGCGACGAGGTTCCCGGCGTTGGGGGGCGACTGGATGACGATCTGGTCGTTGAGGGTGTCGATGTCGACGAGCGTGGTGCCGGTGGAGCCGACGAGGTCGTTGTTGGTGTACGCGGCGGCGGTCACGCCGAGCGCGTTCGTCGTCGAGGGCGGGATGTTCAGCATGCTGTCGGCGACGGTCGTGTTGTCGTTGAGGTTGTGGCGCAGGTTCTGGCCGTTGTTGCTGAGGACCCTCAGCCGGTCGGCGGCGGGGTTGAAGTCGATGTCGAACACCGTGCCGTACAGGGCGATCTGGAGCTGCGAGACCTTGGTGACGACGACGTCGGGGGTGGCCGGCGGGGTCTTGATGGTGTAGATGCCGCCCTTGTCGCCGAGGCCGTACATCAGGCCGTTCTGCGGCCGGTGGTCGATGCCGACGAGCTTGGTGTCGCCGCTGAGTCCGGTGACGACGCGGACCCAGTCGAGGACCTGGGGCCGGTCGGTGGTGAAGGTGGCCATCAGGGTGCCGTCGCCGGTGATCCCGAAGGCCCGCAGGCTCGGTACGGCGGCTGCGCCTGCGGCCGTGCCGGGCGCGCTGGAGGCGGGTGCGCCGGCCATCAGGGCGGCGGCCGCGGACAGGGCGGCGACCAGCGTCGCGGCTCTCTTTCCGGTTCTCATCCTCGTGTTCCTCCCGTTCGAGTGGTCTGGTGCTGTGTCAGGTACGAAAAGGAGGGCGCCCTCGCGGTCCCATTAAGCGCGCGGGCCTGCCTGCGGGCAACCGGTAACAGCGACAACGATGCCCCGTCCGGGGAACTTTGCGCCCCCTGACAAACCCACGGCCTCCACACCCTTCACACCTTCACCCTGACTGATAAACACAGGTCCGGTTTTCTCCTATGAGCCTCCCCCGCACCGGTGACATGCTCGCGCCATGGGAGGTCTCTTCATCGAACTGGCCCGGCAGGCGCCGGCCAACGCCCGTCGCGAAGTCGAGGCGTACACCCGCGAGTTCCCGGAGTTCGCCTCCCTCGACTCCGACGCCCGGGCGAAGGCCCAGGCCCTGGAGTACGCGGTGTGGTTCAGGCGCCGCACGATCGAACTCGCCCCGGACAACGGCGTGTTGACCGACAGCGACCTCGACTACATCGCGTCGATGGGCGAGTTGCGGGCCGGTGCCGGGATGTCCCTCGCGTCGCGGCAGGGAGTGCTGCGCGTGCACGCCGAGCTGATGCTGCGCGAGATCGACGAGGCGACGCGGGCCCGCAGCGACGGGAGCCTCGACGAACTCATGGGCGTCATGGGCTGGTTCGCCCCGCAGGGCGAGCGCGGTATCGACGCCTACTGCCGGGGGTTCGTGGCGGCGCTGCGCCGGCGGATGCCGTACGTCGCCCAGGTCGCCCTGCTCACCAAGGCGTTGCTGGACGAGGACCCGGTGGCGAAGGAGCTGGCGCGGGTCGCCGGGGTCGAACTGGCCGACGCCTACGAGGTGTCGGTGATCCGGGTGCCGGACCGGCCCGGCGACGAACGGGACCTGGACGCGGAGGTCGAGGCGCTCGCGCAGGCGCACCGGGTGCCGCTGTGGTGGCGTCCCGCCGCGGCGGGCCGGGGCGGCGAGCTGATCGCGCTGACTCCCGAGGGGCAGGACGTCGCCGTCCTGGTGCGGGACTTCGCCGAGGCGCTGGGGCACCCCTGCGCGGCCGGCACCGCCGACGGGCCGGTGCTCGCCGACGCCCTCGACCGGGCCCGGCACATCAGCCGTACGGCGCCCCTGCACCGGGCGCCGGCCCGGCTGCGCCCCCACACCCTCGCGGACGTCTTCGTCGAACTCGCGGTCGCCGACGCCCCGTTCACCGACGCGTGGCTGCGGCAGGTGGCCCGGCTCCTCGCGCCCGGGCCCGACCTGCTCCTGACGCTCGACGCGTACTACCACTGCGACATGAACCGCGCCCTCACCGCGACCACCCTCAACGTCCACCCCCGCACCCTGGACTACCGCCTGCGCCGGGTCCGCGACCTCACGGGCCTGGACCCGGCGTCGACGCGGGGTGTGCGGGTGCTGAGCACGGTGGTGACGCGGGACCTGTCGGGGGCGTGGAGCTGAGGGTGCCTGGGCCGCCAGGCCTCAGCGTCTCGGCCCCGCCAGGGCGTACGCCGTGACCCCAGTGGCCGTGAGGGTCAGCGCGGTCCAGGCGGCTGCCGTCGAGTCGGGCGGCAGCAGGGGCCATGACACGATCCGGGCCGCCGTGCTCGTCGGGGGCGGGGCGACGAACGCGAGGGCGAGCCAGGCGAGGGGGAGGGTCCAGGCGTGGTGGGCGCCGTGCAGGGCGGCGCCCAGGGCCGCGAGGCCCATCAGGCCCGCGCTGTCGCGGGCGACCAGGGCGGCGGGTGTGCCCGTCACCAGCAGGGCCGCTGCCAGGAGTGCGGCGGCCAGCAGGACGTGGGCGGCTCTGCGGGTCGTCCAGCGGATCGCGGCGGTGCGGTCGAGGGCGAGGTCCTGGCCGCCGAGGCCGATGGAGGCGGCCGTCGCGCCCGCCGCGAGGGCGAGGGCCGGGAGGCGAGGGTCGCCGGTGCCGCCGCGAGTGGCCGCCCAGGCCAGGACCGTACCGGTCAGCACCACGGCGAGCGTCGCGGGGACGTGGCGGGAGCGGGCGTACAGCGTCAGCCATCTCATCGGGCTGTACCTTTCAGCGTCGTCAGCCATCTCATCGGCCCGCCCCCTTCAGCGCCTCGAACGGTTCGCCCCGGCAGGTGTACGCGGCCGTCCGCATCGCGTCGATCCGTGCGAGCTGTTCGGGGTGCGGCCGTGACGTCAGGTCCCGCCATGCCGTACGCGCCTCGGGGTCGGCCGTGGGTTCGAGGGCTCCGAGGACCCATGCCACGGCGACGGTCCGGGCGGTGTCCTCCGGCCCGATGCCCTGCCAGCCGACGGGGGTGCAGCCGGGGACCATCCCCAGTCCGATGAGTGACCGGGTCAGGGCCTGGCCCTTGCCGGCGGGAAGGGTGTCGAAGTCGATGAGGACGGTGTCGCGGGACCAGCGGGGTGGGGAGCCCTCGGGCAGGAGGGCGGTGTTCTCGCGTACGGCGGCCGGCGCGCTGTCGCCGAGTGCGGTGTGCAGGCGGCGGAGTGCTTCCTTGCCGGGGCCGGCGAGGTCGGTGAGGCGGTCCCGGTGGGTTCTGGTGACGCAGACGGGTCCGTCGCAGACCGGTGCGGCGGCGGCCCGGTCGACGACGTACATGCGGCCGGGGTCCGTGGGCAGCACCGGCAGGGCGAGGGCCGTGCAGGCGAGGGCCGGGGTGAGTGCGAGCAGCCGGGTGCGGGAGGTCGCGGCGACGAGCAGGGCGAAGCCGGTGGCGGCGAGGCCGAGGAACCAGAGGGTCTGGCCGAGGCCGACGGCGCCGGAGAGGGTGACGAAGGCGGAACGGATGTCCTCGGTCGTCGGGGAGAGGAGGGAGAGGCGGTTCGGCCGGGAGACGGGGAAGCCGTCCGGTGTGGTCGCCTCGGTGCGGCCCAGGGACATGTGCAGGAGCGTCGTGAACGCGAACGCGCCGACGGCCAGGGCGGGC
>NZ_LIRL01000864.1 GCF_001419795.1 Streptomyces niveiscabiei | reverse complement strand
GGTGGGGGCCGGGTGCGGGAGGGGGCCGTGCGCACAGGTGTGGCGCGTCGCTGTGGGGCGCGTCGCTCAAGAGGTGGCGCGGAAGGGGCGAGGCGGCGGGAGGCGCGGCACGGCCCCGGTCCCGCGGGAGGGTCAGCCGGCGACCGTGTAGACCTGACCGTCGTACGAACCCGCGACGAAGAGCTTGCGGCCCGCGTCGTAGGCGAGGGAGGAGATGCCCGAGGTGGTCGGGCGGTCGACGACGGTCCAGCGGCCGTCGGCCCGGTCGTAGACGGCGATGTGGCCGTCGTAGCTGCCGGTCGCGATCAGCCGGCCGTCGGTGTCGGCGGCGACGCACTTCACGGAGTGGGTGTGCGGGGTGTCGACGACCTCGGCGGTCCGCTCGGGGCTCCAGATCCGCAGCTTCAGGTCGCGGCTGATGCTGGCGAACCAGCCGTCGGCGAGGCCGGTGCAGCCGTTGGCGATCTTGTCGTGGGCGTCCTCGACGGTGGCGACCTTCTCCAGGGTGCTCAGCCGGTACCAGGTCGCGGAGGCGTCGGCGGCCACCGAGAACAGGAAGTCGCCGGAGACCGCGACGTCCTTGACCGCGTTGACGTTCAGCTCCAGGTCCCGCACGTGCTCGGCGCTGTCGCCGGTCAGCTTCAGCAGCAGGCCCTCACCGGTGTAGGCGCCGATCACCGCGTACTGCTCGCCGTCGCGCTCGAAGGCGACGCCGCAGTTCAGCGGGGAGCGGTGCTGGTACAGCTCACGGCCCGTCAGGGCGTCGAAGACCTTGCCGAGCTGACCGCCCGACAGGACCAGCGGACCCAGCGGGGTGAGGAAGTTGCACAGGCTCCCGGTCTCCGCGACCGGCTCGCCGTCGCGGCGCACGATGCCCGCGTCGCCGACGGTCAGCGTCGAGCCGCCGAGCTCCGGCAGGACCGCGTTGACGCCCCCGGTCGCCGCGACCGCCGCCGTGTCCCAGGCCCGCGCCTGGTAGTCGTAGCCGCGGTACGTCGCCCCGAACGTGGCGAACACCAGGCGGGTGCCGCCCGCGAAGGCGCAGGAGCGGGGCCACACGTCCGGCGGCAGGTCGGCCGTGTCCAGGGCCTCGGGGGAGCCGGACGCCACGTCCCACAGCCGCATCGTGCGGTCGTACGACAGACTCACCAGCAGGTGACGCGTGTCATCGAGGACGAGGCGCTTGATCCCCGCGTCGTGCGCGGGCACCGTGACCGTCGCGCCGTCCGCGACGACGATGATCTGCCCCTCGTCGTTGCCCGCGAAGATCGTCCCCGAGGAGGAGATGGCGATGGTGTCCGTCTCCACCCCGTCCATGTCCAGGTCGTCGGTCATCCCGCCGGTCTCCAGTGACCAGCGCTTGATCGTGCCGTCGTCGCTGGAGGAGATCAACTCGTCGGCGCCGCGCGCCCATTCGACCGAGATGACGTCCGCGGTGTGCCCCTCGAAACGGTGCAGGAGCCGGCCGCCGAAGTCGTACACCCGCACCCGGTGGTCCCGCGACGCGGTCGCCACCAGTTCCTTCGACGGGTGGAAGACCGACATCTCGACGTCGTCCTCCTGGTCCCCGAGGACCGCGACCAGCCGGAGATCCGGCACGGTCCACAGGCGCGCCGTGTAGTCGCTGGACGAGGTCAGCAGGTGCCGTCCGTCCGGTGCGAACTGGCACTGGTTGGCCAGGTGGTCGTGGAACGAGCGGGACACCGCGCGGCCCGTGCGCTGGTCCCAGCAGATGACCTGGTTGTCGTACCCGGCCGTGGCCACGTACTCGTCACCCCACGCGGCGATTCCGCTGATGGGACCACGGTGCTGGATCATTTGGAATCTCCCGCGAACTCGATGGTGTGCCCGCTCCACTCGGCCTTGACCCGCAGATAGCGCTCGTTGTTCTCGTTGAGGTGGATACCGGTGGGGATGACCTCCTCCACCGTGATGCCGTACCCCTCCAACTGCTTCACCTTGTCCGGGTTGTTGGTGCGCAGCCGGATCCTCGACACCCCGAGGGCGTCCAGCATCTGCGCGGCCACCCGGTAGTCCCGCATGTCGTCCGAGAAGTTCAGCTCCCGGTTCGCCGCGAACGTGTCCAGGCCCTGGTCCTGGAGACGGTAGGCGTCGAGTTTGTTGTACAGCCCGATGCCGCGGCCTTCCTGACGCAGATACAGCAGGATTCCGCCCTGCTCCGCGAACTGGTCCACACCTTCCGAGAGCTGCGGTCCGCAGTCGCAGCGCGCGGAACCGAACACGTCGCCCGTGAGGCATTCCGAATGCACGCGTACGAGCGGCGCGGCACTCTCCGACGGGAACACCACGGCGATGTGTTCCCGGCCGTCCGCGAGCCCGGTGAAACTGATCATCTGCGCGGTCCGCCAGGATCCGTCGGACCGCCGGACCGGAACCTCGACCCGGGTCCGGATCGTCGTTTCGGCTTCCGGCGGACGGGAACTCGATTGCGGCGTCTGGCCGCTGGACGTACTCAACATGGATCGTCCCTCCGTTGATAACGGCTCGGTCATGCAAGCACACGGCCAAGACGGCGCACAGTACGGATGGACCGAGACACCCTCCGAAACGTTTTGTGTGCGGCACCGAGACGGAAGTAATCGGCGTGAATATGCCCGCGCGCCCGCAGTCCGGGTGACATCGCGGATCGCCTGGCCCCGACCGTGCGCCGACACTACGGATTTCCCTAGTTAGACCCTCGCTTTTGCCCTGGTTTACCCGACTGTCGCGAGTTCCGGCTTTCCGGGAGGGGTTTCGTTAACGCATTCCAGACGCATTCCGAACAGAGGGAAGACGAACGCGCCGCCCCGGTATCCGGGACGGCGCGAGAGGGATAGAGGAGAGCGGTTGCCGCCCTGATAAACCCCGCATCCGCACGAGATTGCTTCTACGCGGCGCTCCAGCGCGGGTCGCGGCCGAGGTAGCGCAGGAGAACGGCCACCTCGTCGTCGCCCGGGGTGGGGGCCAGGGCCGTGACGTACGCGCCGCGCGGGCGCAGCGGTACGGGCAGTTCGGTGGCGTCCCGGTCGGCTCCCGCCCATGCCTTCGCCGCGCGGGACAGGGCGTCCTCCAGAACCGCCGCCGGGTCCGCTCCGGCCGGGTCGCCCACGGCGTGCTGGAAGACCTGCGTGACGGTCCAGCCCTCGCAGGGCGTCGGCAGGTGCCAGCCGTCGCCGGGGACGGCGAGGACCGCCGTACGCAGTGCCGCGAACCTCGATCTGGGCGGCATCCGCGGCGCCGCCGCAGGCTCAGGAGCCGGACAGCACCGGACCGATGAGCGTGCCGGTCGCGACCCGGAACGTGCCGTCCGCGAAGGACGTGCCCGGGATGGTGCCGCCGCCCGGCGTCCGGAGGGTGAACGACGCCTCGTCCGCCGGGACCGTGGCGCCCATGTTCGGGACCTGGATGTCGAAGTGGACGGGGCGGCCGGGGCCGAAGGTGACGGCGCCGGTCTGGTCGCCGTAGCGGCCCGCGGTGATCGCGAGGGGCGTGCCGTGGAAGGAGAAGCGGACGTCGGTGGGGGAGCCCGCGAGGGTGCAGGGCGCGTAGCCGCGCGCAGCGGTCAGGGTGACGCGGAAGTGGATGTGGCCGGCGCTGGACTGGTCCTGGGCGATCGTCGCCAGGTGGTTCGCGGGCCGGCAGGCCGACGGGGCGGCGGCGGTGCGGGGCGCGGCCTGGGCGGCACCGATGGTGGCGGCGGTCAGCAGGGCGGTGGCGGCTGCGGTGACCAGCTTGCGGGTCAGCGTCATGACGGGCTCCTCGTACGGTGGCGTGCGGGCCGTTGCGCCGTACACGTACCCGACGCCCTCACCGGTCACTGTCCCGAAACCGTCACAGGCGGGTATATCCAGGCAAAGCGCGTTGTTGCAGAACAGGGACAAACCCCGATGCACCCGCGACGAGGCAGCACCGTCATCTCCGGTGACCGCGCCATCACCACTTACCGAACCTTCAGCGCGAACCGCCCTCCTCGTCACAGAAAGGGACTGATCGGTGATCTTCTCGAAGCGTCACGCTCTCCGCACGGCTCTCGTCGGCACCCTCGGCATCGCCTCCCTCGCCCTCACGGGTACGGCGATGGCGGCCCCGGCCGCGCCCGCCGCACACCACGCCGCCGTCCAGAAGGCCCCGGCCACCATCACCGCGAAGCCGTCCGTCACTTCGGTCCGCGCCTGGCAGGAGTTCCGGGTCACGGGGACGGCCACGGGCCTCAAGGCGGGCGCCAAGGTGACCCTCCAGCAGAAGCAGCACGGCAAGTGGGTCACCCTGCCCGCGTCCACGCCGGTCGCCGGCAGCGGTTCGTACGCGCTGCGCGTCAAGCTCGGCCTGAAGGGCAAGAACGACCTGCGCATGGTGAACGGCACCACGGCATCGCCCGTGTTCAACGTGACAGTGCGCTGAGCCGGGCGGTCTTGAGGGGGGTGTCACCGACGCCGGTGACATCCCCCGTCCTGGGGAGGGGCGGCCGGGTGGCTACCAGTCGATCCGGGCCGCCACCGGCAGATGGTCGCTGCCGGTCTCCGGCAGTACCCATGAACTCCTCGCCTCCACGCCCCGGGTCAGGATCTGGTCGATCCGGGCGACGGGGAACGCGGCCGGCCACGTGAAGCCGAACCCGTCCCCGGCCACCTCCTGCGCCGAGCGCAGCCGGGAGGTGAGACCGTCGAGCGCGCGGTCGTCGGAGGTGCCGTTGAGGTCGCCGAGGAGGATCACCCGCTGGTTGGGTTCGGCGGCGAGGGCCTCGGCGAGGGCCTGGGCGTTGCGGTTGCGGGATTCCGTCCAGAAGCCCGTGCGGGGGGTGACCCGTACGGAGCCCAGGTGGGCGACGTACACCGCGAGTGGTCCACGGGCCGTGGCCACCGTCGTCCGCAGGGCCCGGTTGGCGACGAACTTCGACTCGGCTGACTTCGCGGCACCCAGCGGGCCGACGTCCTGAGCCGTGTCGACCAGCCGTGTGTCCGACAGCCGCAGCTTGCTCCACACCCCCACCGTCCCCTGGACGGAGTGGTAGGGGTAGTCCGCCGCGAGCACCCTCTCGTACGTGCCCCTGGCCTGATCGGTGATCTCCTCCAGCGCCAGCACGTCCGCACCGGAAGCGGCGAGCGCGCGGGCGGTTCCGGCGGGGTCGGGGTTGTCGGCGCCGACGTTGTGGCTGACGAGGGTGAGGTCGCCGCCGGGGCGCGACTTGTCGAGGAGGAGGCCGCCGAACAGGCCGACCCACACCACGGCGGGCAGCAGCACCGCGACCACCGCCGAGGCGGACCGGCGCCACAGCGCGACGCCGAGCAGCACCGGGACGAACAGGCCGGACCAGGGCAGGAACGTCTCCACGAGGGAGCCGAGACCACCGGCGTCGGTGATCCACGCGTGCGCCGCCATGACGAGGCCGAGGACGAGGGCCAGCACGGCCGGCACCGGGCCACGCTTCCACGGGCCGGTGCCGCGCAGGCGCGGACGCCGGGTTCCCTCCGGAGCGTCCGGCTCCCTCACCGCCGTATCCACCCTGCTCACCGCTGATTCCCCGGGGCCTTGGCCGGGCCGGCGTACGTCCGGGGACACCCTGGTCATGTACGCGGTCCTGTGCGGTGCACGGCCACGGCGGATACGAGGGGCAGGGCGCCGGCCCGCCCCAATGCTGAGCTTTGTTTCATACCGCCAGTGAAGACAGCGCCCGGTTGCCGCCGCGTATCCGGTTTTCGATACGCCGGCGATAGGTACGGCCCCCTAGCCTGGACCCCATGCGTGTCTTGATCGTCGAGGACGAGCCCTACCTGGCGGAAGCCATCCGTGACGGCCTGCGGCTGGAGGCGATCGCGGCCGACATCGCCGGCGACGGCCACACCGCGCTGGAACTCCTCGGCGTCAACGCGTACGACATCGCCGTACTCGACCGCGACATCCCCGGCCCGTCCGGCGACGAGGTCGCCGCGCACATCGTCGCCTCCGGCAGCGGCACGCCGATCCTCATGCTGACCGCGGCCGACCGCCTCGACGACAAGGCGTCCGGGTTCGAACTCGGCGCGGACGACTACCTGACGAAACCGTTCGACCTGAGGGAACTGGTCATGCGCCTGCGGGCGTTGGACCGCCGGCGCGCACACCACAGACCCCCGGTACGGGAGATCGCGGGCCTACGGCTGGACCCCTTCCGCCGGGAGGTCTACCGGGACGGCCGGTACGTCGCGCTCACCAGGAAACAGTTCGCCGTCCTGGACGTCCTCGTCGCCGCCGAGGGCGGCGTCGTCAGCGCCGAGGAACTCCTGGAACGCGCGTGGGACGAGAACGCGGACCCCTTCACCAACGCCGTACGCATCACGGTCTCGGCCCTGCGCAAGCGGCTCGGGGAACCCTGGCTGATCGTGACCGTGCCGGGGGTCGGGTACCGGATCGAGGGAGGGGAGCGCGGCTAGGACGCCCGGGCGGGGCAGAGCCACGGGGGTCTTGACGGGCCGTCCGCAGCGCGCCCGGCGCAACACAGGAACAGAGGAACACCGTGCAGACAACGCCACCTGGTCCGGCACGCCCCTCACCTTCCCCCGCATCCAGGGAGCCGGCGTCTGCGGCCGGATCGCCGCCGTCGGCGAGGGCGTGGCGTCCGGACGGATCGGGGAGCGCGTCCTCGTGCGGACCATGTTGGGCACGCCCGTCGGCCACCGCCCCTTCGAGTGCTGGACGCTGGGCAGCGAGTGCGACGGGGGATTCGCGCAGTACGTGGTCGCCCCGGCCCGGGAGACGTACGCCGTGCGCAGAGACTGGAGCGACGAGGAGCTCGCGGCCGTGCAGCTCGCCCGGCGCCGGGGCGCGAGCGTCGTCGCGGTGACGTCCGCCGCGAAGGCCGTCGGCGTCCGAGCGCAGGGCGCCGACCGGACCCTCGACCGGGCCCGCGTCGACGTGGTCCTCGACCTCGTCGGCGGCCCGCGGGTGCCGCGCCTGCTCGACGTCCTGCGCCCCGGCGGGCGCTACGCCGTCGCGGGCGCCATCGGCGGGCCGACCGCCGAGATCGACCTGCGTGACGTGTACCTCAGGGACCTCACGCTCGTCGGCTGCACCTTCCAGGAGGACGCCGTCTTCGAGAACCTCGTCGGCTACGTCGAACGCGGCGAGATACGGCCGGTCGTCTCCCGCACCTACCCCCTCCGGGACATGGCCCGCGCCCAGGAGGAGTTCCTGACGAAGCGGCACCTCGGCAAGCTCGTCCTGGTCCCGCCGTCTCCCGCCGGGGCGTAGGCGCCGGTCAGTGCCCCTGGCAGC
>NZ_LIRL01000863.1 GCF_001419795.1 Streptomyces niveiscabiei | reverse complement strand
CCCGAACCCCCTCACCCGCACCGGATCCGCCCGCCAACTCCCCGAGCCCGGTGGCCTGTTTCGTGCGAAGCTGGGAAGCATGAGCGTTGAAGAACCCCGCAGGATCGTCCTCCTCCGACATGCGAAAGCCGACTGGAACGACGGCGCCGACCACGAGCGGCCCCTGGCGGAGCGCGGCCGGAAGGACGCGCCTGTCGCCGGCCGCAGACTGACGGACGCGGGATTCAGCTTCGACCTGGCTCTGTGCTCGACCGCGACCCGCACGAGGGAGACGTGGAAGCTCGCGGTCCAGGAACTCCCGGAACGCCCGAAGACGGTGTACGAGGAGCGGATCTACGAGGCGTCCCTGGGCGAACTGATCGCGGTGCTGAACGAGACACCGGACGACGTCCGCAGCCTGATCCTGATCGGCCACAACCCCGGCGTCCACGCCCTCGCGGACGCGCTCACGGGCGAGGCGGAGGGCGACCTCCTCGCGCGGATGAACCGCGGCGGCTTCCCGACGTCCGCCTTCGCCGCGCTGACCTTCGAGGGCTCCTGGAAGAGCGTCGAGCACGGAGTCGGCAAGCTGGTCGACTTCTGGGCGCCGAGCGCCTGAGGTGATCCCCGAGAGCCCGGCACCGCTGCAGGGCGGGGCTCCCATGGGGCTCTTACGAGGCCAGGTTTCCTACGAGGCCGGGGCTCAGTCCTCGTCGTGCGTGTCCGCCGCCTCGACCTCTTCGCGGGTGACGCCCAGCAGATACAGCACGGTGTCGAGGAACGGCACGTTGACGGCCGTGTGCGCGGCCTCCCGGACGACCGGCTTCGCGTTGAACGCGACGCCGAGACCCGCCGCGTTCAGCATGTCGAGGTCGTTCGCGCCGTCCCCGATGGCGACGGTCTGCGCGAGCGGTACGCCCGCCTCCGCCGCGAACCGCCGCAGCAGCCGTGCCTTCCCGGCCCGGTCGACGATCTCCCCGGTGACCCGCCCGGTCAGCTTCCCGTCGACGATCTCCAGCGTGTTCGCCTGCGCGAAGTCCAGCCCGAGCCGCTCCTTGAGGTCGTCGGTGACCTGCGTGAACCCGCCGGACACGACCCCGACCTGATACCCGAGCCGCTTCAGCGTACGAATGAGAGTCCGCGCGCCCGGCGTGAGCCGCACCTCCTCGCGGACCTTGTCCACCACCGACGCGTCGAGCCCCGCGAGCAGCGCCACGCGCGCGTGCAGCGACTGCTCGAAGTCCAGCTCGCCCCGCATCGCCGCGGCCGTGACCTCCGCGACCTGCTCCTCGCACCCGGCGTGCGCCGCGAAGAGCTCGATCACCTCGTCCTGGATCAGCGTCGAGTCGACGTCCATGACGATCAGCCGCTGGGCCCGCCGGTGCAGGCCCGCCGCGACGACCGCGATGTCGACGCCGAGCGCCGCCGCGTCCGTCACCAGCGCGGTCCGCAGCGGTTCCGTCTCGACGCCGGACACCGCGAACTCCACCGCCGTCACCGGGTACTTGGCGAGCCGGAAGATACGGTCGATGTTGCCGCCGGCCTTCGTGATCCGCGCGGCGACCGCGGCCGTCGCCTCCGCGGTCAACGGATGCCCGAGCACGGTCACCAGCGAGCGCCCGAGCCCACGCGGCCGGTTGTCACCGAGGCCGGAGATGATCTCCGCCTGCATCTTCATCGACTCGGCCCAGCTGTGCACGGTCGACCGCAGCTCCCCCTCCAGCCCCCGAGGCGGCTCGGTGACCAGCGCACACAGCACCATCCGCCCCCGGGTCACCACCTGCTCGATGTCAACGACATCAACGGCGTAAGCGGCCAGCGTGTCGAACAACCCGGCCGTGATCCCGGGCCGGTCCTTGCCAAAAATCTTGACAAGAAGAGTAGGAACGTCCGAGGCCGGACCCTGCGTCTGCGTATCGCTCATGGTCCCTACACCGTAACCGCCCCCTCACCCCCCGCGCCGCCCAGGTCCAACAGCCGGACGAAAAACACTGCCCAACAAAAACATGACGAACCCAAGACACACACCACCCACCCGCACCGCAGCTACGCGGGCTGG
>NZ_LIRL01000862.1 GCF_001419795.1 Streptomyces niveiscabiei | reverse complement strand
ATGTGCGGGCCTTGTCCTCGGGCGTCGGGCTGGCTGGAGAGACGGGGGTGGCTGGAGGGGGTGGTTCTGGGCGTCGGAGTAGGGCGTGATGTGTACGCAGTAACCTTGTGCGGGGCGTTCTTGTCGTCCCGGATCCCACCACCATGCACCAGGAAGGTGTCCCCCCGTGGAAAACGGCGCCGCTCAGCCTGTGATCGTTGCTATCGACGGTCCCTCCGGCACCGGGAAGTCGAGTACGTCGAAGGCTGTGGCCGGGGAGCTCGGGCTTAGCTATCTGGACACCGGGGCCCAGTACCGGGCGATCACCTGGTGGATGGTGAGCAATGGGATCGACATCGATGACGCGGACGCCGTCGCCGCGGTCGCCGGGAAGCCGGAGATCGTGTCGGGGACCGATCCGGCGGCGCCGACGATCCATGTGGACGGGGTGGATGTCGCCGGGCCGATCCGGACGCAGGATGTGACCTCCAAGGTCAGTGCCGTGAGCGCGGTGCCCGAGGTGCGTGCCCGGATCACGGAGTTGCAGCGGTCCATCGCGGCCGGCGCGGAGAAGGGGATCGTCGTCGAGGGCCGGGACATCGGGACGACCGTCCTGCCGGACGCCGATCTGAAGATCTTCCTCACCGCGTCCGCCGAGGCGAGGGCCGCCCGGCGCAGCGGTGAGCTGGGTCAGGGCACCGACGTCGCCGCCACTCGCGAGGCGCTGATCAAGCGGGACACAGCGGATTCCAGCCGCAAGACCTCGCCGCTCGCCAAGGCGGACGACGCGGTCGAGGTGGACACCACGGAGCTGACGCTGACGCAGGTCATCGAGTGCGTCGTGACCCTCGTCGAGGAGAAGCGGGCGGGCAAGTGACCACACAGCCCTCCGGGGATTCCCAGCCCACGCGGGTCGGCGAGGACTCCCGGCCGACCGGGGATCTCCAGCCCACGCGGGCTGGCGAGGACCCCAGGCCGACCGAGGATTCCCAGCCCACCCAGGCCGGGGACGATTCCCAGCCGACCGGAGGCTCCGAGCCCCCGCAGCCCGCCGGAAACACCCGGCCCGCTCAGTCCGTCGGCCCCTCCGCCCCCGGCCCCCGGC
>NZ_LIRL01000861.1 GCF_001419795.1 Streptomyces niveiscabiei | reverse complement strand
GACCGCCCCCACCCCGCCCCAGGACCTCAGGGCGCTGGCCGAGCGCCACGGGCTGTCGGTGAGCGGGGCGCGGCCGTCGCTGCCGCAGTACGTCCGTGACCTGTGGGCGCGCCGGCACTTCATCACCGCGTTCGCCACGGCGAAGCTGACCGCGCAGTACAGCCAGGCGAAGCTGGGCCAGGTCTGGCAGGTGATGACGCCGCTGCTGAACGCGGCCGTGTACTACCTGATCTTCGGCGTGCTGATGGGCACGAAGAAGGGCGTACCGGACTACATCCCGTTCCTGGTGACGGGCGTGTTCGTGTGGACGTTCACGCAGAGCTCGATCCTGGCGGGCACCCGCGCGATCTCCGGCAACCTGGGCCTGGTGCGGGCCCTGCACTTCCCGCGCGCCGCGCTGCCCGTGTCGTTCTGCCTCCAGCAGCTCCAGCAGCTGCTGTTCTCGATGGCGGCGCTCGTGCTGATCCTGCTGGCGGTGGGGGTGCCGCCGGCCCTGTCGTGGTTCCTGGTGATCCCGGCGCTGGCGCTCCAGTTCGTGTTCAACACGGGCGTCTCGATGGTCATGGCGAGGCTCGGCGCGAAGACACCGGACATCGCGCAGCTCATGCCGTTCGTGCTGCGCACGTGGATGTACGTCTCGGGCGTCATGTGGAGCATCGACCAGCTGGTCAGGAAGCACCACGACTGGCCGTCCTGGGCGGGCCACCTGCTCCAGGCCAACCCTGCCTCCGTCTACATCGACCTGATGCGCTACGCGCTGATCGACAGCTTCCACTCCAGCCAGCTCCCCCCGCACGTGTGGGCTCTGGCCCTGGGCTGGGCACTCGTCGCGGGCGTCGGCGGCTTCATCTACTTCTGGAAGGCTGAGGAGACGTACGGCCGTGGCTGAGAACCCCGCGAACACGAACCCGGACGACCGCATCCCCACCGTCGTAGCCGACGGAGTCGACATCGTCTACCGCGTCAACGGCGTAGGCACCCGAGGCTCCGCGACCGCCGCCCTCAACCGCATGCTGCGCCGCAGGAACGCGGAGAAGGCGGCCGGCACCCGCCTCGTCCACGCCGTCAAGAACGTCTCCTTCGTCGCCTACAAGGGCGAGGCCATCGGCCTCATCGGCACGAACGGCTCCGGCAAGTCCACGCTGCTCAAGGCGGTCGCCGGCCTCCTCCCCGTGGAGAACGGCCGGATCTACACGGACGGCCAGCCCTCCCTCCTCGGCGTCAACGCGGCCCTGATGGGCGACCTCACCGGCGAGCGCAACGTCTACCTCGGCGGCCTCGCGATGGGCATGTCCCGCGAGCAGATCAGGGACCGCTACCAGGAGATCGTCGACTTCTCCGGCATCAACGAGAAGGGCGACTTCATCTCGCTCCCCATGCGCACGTACTCCTCCGGCATGGGCTCCCGCCTGCGCTTCTCCATCGCCGCCGCCAAGGACCACGACGTCCTCCTGATCGACGAGGCCCTCGCGACCGGCGACGCGAAGTTCCAGCGCCGCTCCGAGGAACGCATCCGCGAGATGCGCCGCCACGCCGGCACGGTGTTCCTGGTCAGCCACAACAACAAGTCGATCCGGGACACCTGCGAACGGGTGCTGTGGCTGGAGCGGGGCGAGCTGCGGATGGACGGGCCGACGGAAGAGGTCATGAAGGAGTACGAGGAGTTCACGAGCGGCAAGAAAAAAGCAGCCTGATCATCTTCTTGTACGACCACCACACATAAGAAGGGCGCCCCCGCCCATCAGCTGGGGGCGCCCTCACTCACGTACCCCTACGAATGCGTACGCAACATCGACCGCATCGTCCGCATAGCCACCGACAGATTCGCCAGGTCGAACGAGTCCGACCCCCGGATCTCGTCCAGCGTCACCCGAGCCCGCCCCAGCAGCGCCGCGTTCTTCTCCTCCCACGCCTTGAACCGCTGCTCAGGCGTGGACGTCCCGTTCCCGACGGCCAGGACGTCGGACGTCAGGGACGCATGAGCGGCGTACAGGTCCTCCCGGATGGACGCACGGGCCATCGACTGCCACCGGTCCGCGCGCGGCAACTCGATGATCCGGTCCATGAGCTGCGTGATCCGCAGCCGGTCGGCGAGGTCGTAGTACACGTCGGCGACGTCGAGCGGGTCCTTCCCGGCGCGGTCCGCGATGGACACGATGTCCAGCGTCGGGAACGCGGACGAGAACCCGGCGACCCGGGTCGCGCACTCGTCCGGCACCCCCGCCCCCGTCAGCTCGTCGTGGATCTGCTGGTACCACTCCAGATCGGCCCCCCGCAGCAGCTTGGGCAGCTGGGACCAGACCAGCTCCACCCGGTCGGCGAAGAACTCGACCGTCTCGGCGAGCTGGAGCGGCTGCGGCCGGTTGTTGAGCAGCCACCGCGTCCCGCGCTCGACGAGCCGCCGCGAGTGCAGCCGGATCCGGGTGAGGACGTCGGCCCGGACCCGGTTGTCGAGGGACTCGACCGCGTCCCACACCCCCGCCGACCGGAAGATCGTCCGCGCGGCGGTCTGCGCGCGCACGATCTCCTCCAGCGAGGCCCCCGTCTCCTCGCGCAGCCGGTGCAGATAGGTCGTCCCGCCGGTGTTGACGGTGTCGTTGACCAGCACGGTCGTGGTGATCTCGCGCCGCAGCGGGTGGCTGTCGATCTGCTCGGCGAACTTCTCGCGCAGCGCGCTCGGGAAGTACGCGTGCAGCAGCCCGCGCAGGTAGGGGTCGTCGGGGAGCGTCGTGTGGAGCAGCTCGTCGGAGACGGTGATCTTCGTGTAGGCGAGGAGTACGGCGGTCTCGGGCCCGGTGAGCCCCTGCCCGGCGGCGAGCCGTTCGCGGATCTGCCGGTCGGCCGGCAGGAACTCCAGCGCCCGGTCGAGGTGCTTCTCGCGGACGAGGTGCTTCATGAACCGCTGCTGCGCGTGGAGCATGTCGCCGGACTGGGTGAGCGCGTTGGCCAGCGCGGTGTTCTGCGCGTAGTTGTTGCGCAGGACGAGGTGGCCGACCTCGTCGGTCATCTCGGCGAGGATCTTGTTGCGCTGCTTGACGGTCATGTCGCCCTCGGTGACGAGCCCGTTGAGCAGGATCTTGATGTTGACCTCGTGGTCGGAGGTGTCGACCCCGGCGCTGTTGTCGATCGCGTCCGTGTTGATCTTCCCGCCGGCCAGCGCGAACTCGATGCGCCCGAGCTGGGTGAGCCCGAGGTTGCCGCCCTCGCCGACGACCTTGACGCGCAGGTCGGCGCCGTCGACGCGGATGGCGTCGTTGCCCTTGTCGCCGACGTCGGCCTGGGACTCGGCGGCGGACTTGACGTACGTCCCGATGCCGCCGTTCCACAGCAGGTCGACCGGCGCCTTGAGGATCGCCTTCATCAGGTCGGCCGGCGTCACCTTGCCGGTGCCCGCCTCGATGCCGAGGGCCTCGCGGATGTGCCCGTTGAGCTGGATGGCCTTGGCGCTGCGCGGGAAGATCCCGCCCCCGGGGGAGATCAGGTCGACGTTGTAGTCGCCCCAGCTGGAGCGGGGCAGCTCGAACAGCCGCCGCCGCTCGGCGTAGCCGGTGGCCGCGTCCGGGTTCGGGTCGATGAAGATGTGCCGGTGGTCGAAGGCGGCCACCAGCCGGATGTGCTCGGACAGCAGCATCCCGTTGCCGAACACGTCCCCGGACATGTCGCCGATCCCGACGACCGTGAAGTCCTCGGTCTGCGTGTCGACGCCCAGCTCCCTGAAGTGCCGTTTCACCGACTCCCAGGCGCCGCGCGCGGTGATCCCCATGCCCTTGTGGTCGTACCCGGCGGACCCGCCGGACGCGAAGGCGTCCCCGAGCCAGAAGTCGTACGACTCGGCGACCTCGTTGGCGATGTCGGAGAAGGTCGCCGTGCCCTTGTCGGCGGCGACGACGAGGTACGTGTCGTCCTCGTCGTGCCGGACGACGTCGCGCGGCGGCACGACCTCTCCGCCGGCGAGGTTGTCCGTGATGTCGAGGAGCGCCGAGATGAACGTCCTGTAGCTGGCGATGCCCTCCGCGAGCCACGCGTCCCGGTCGACGTTCGGGTCGGGCAGCTGCTTGGCGACGAACCCGCCCTTCGCGCCGACCGGCACGATCACGGTGTTCTTCACCATCTGCGCCTTGACCAGCCCGAGGATCTCGGTCCGGAAGTCCTCGCGCCGGTCCGACCAGCGCAGCCCGCCGCGCGCGACCTTCCCGAACCGCAGGTGGACGCCCTCGACGCGCGGCGAGTACACCCAGATCTCGAACGCCGGGCGCGGCGCGGGCAGGTCGGGGATGGCCTGCGGGTCGAACTTCATCGACACGTACGCGTGCGGGGTGCCGTCGGCCGTGGTCTGGAAGAAGTTGGTGCGCAGGGTCGCCTTGATGACGGTCAGGTAGGAGCGCAGGATGCGGTCCTCGTCGAGCGAGGCGACCTGGTCGAGCGCGGCGTCCAGCTCTTCGAGCAGCGCGTCGACGATCTCGCGCCCGGCGCTCTGCCGCTCCGGCGCCATGCGCGCCTCGAAGAGGGAGACCAGCAGCCGGGTGGTGTGGACGTTCGTGCGGAGGGTGTCCTCCATGTAGTCCTGGCTGAACGTGGACCCGGCCTGGCGCAGGTACTTGGCGTACGCGCGCAGCACCATCGCCTGCCGCCAGGTCAGCCCGGCGCCGAGCACCAGCGCGTTGAAGCCGTCGTTCTCGGCGGCGCCGGTCCAGGTCGCGGCGAACGCCTCCTGGAACCGCTCGCGCCCGTCGTCGCCCAACTGCTCGACGCTGCCGGGGACTCGGAGCCCGAAGTCGTAGATCCACGAGGACGAGGAGCGGTCGGCGTTGCGCAGTTCGTAGGGGCGCTCGTCGACGACCTCTACGCCGAGGCGGTTCAGCACCGGCAGCACGGCCGAGAGGGAGACCGGCTCGCCGTTGCGGTAGATCTTGAAGCGGCGCTCGTCGGGCGCGGCGCCGACGGGCTCGTACAGGCTGAGCTCGAAGTCCTGCTGCTCGCCGAGCTGTTCGAGGTGGACGAGGTCGGCGACGGCCGCGCGCGGCGTGTGGTCGGCCTTGTAGCCCTCGGGGAACGCGGTGCCGTAGCGGCGCAGCAGTTCGGCGGCGCGCTCCTCGCCGCACTCGGCGGTCAGCGCCTCCGCGAACGCGTCCGCCCAGGACCGCGCGGCCTCGACGAGCCGCGCCTCGATGCGGTCGCGGTCGGCGTCGGAGAGCTGCGGCAGCTCGGTGCCCTGCGGGACGCGGATCACGAAGTGCAGCCGGGACAGGATGGATTCGGTGTTCCAGGCGGTGAAGTCGACGTTGATGCCGCCGAGTTCCTCGCGCAGGATGTCGATGATCCTCAGGCGTACGCCCGTTGTGTACCGGTCGCGCGGGAGGTAGACCAGCGCCGAGTAGTAGCGGCCGTACTCGTCCTGGCGCAGGTAGAGCCGCAGCCGCCGGCGTTCCTGGAGGTAGAGCACGCTGGTGACGATCGTCCGCAGCTCGTCCACCGGGATCTGGAACAGCTCGTCGCGCGGGTACGTCTCCATGATCTGGAGGAGGTCGCGGCCGTCGTGGCTGTTGCGGGAGAACCCGGCGCCGGTCAGCACCTCGTCGACCTTGCGGCGGATCACGGGCACCCGCAGCACCGACTCGGTGTACGCGGCCGACGAGAACAGGCCGAGGAAGCGCCGCTCGCCGACGACATTGCCGTCCGCGTCGAACTTCTTCACGCCGACGTAGTCCAGGTACGACGGCCGGTGCACGGTCGCCCGGCTGTTGGCCTTGGTCAGCACCAGGAGCTTGTGCTCGCGGGCCTTGGCGCGCGCGTCCGCCGGGAGCCGCTCGAAGGAGGGGCTGACCGGGTGGGACTCGTCGGTGTCGTGGTGCGGGTCGGAGCGCAGGATGCCCAGGCCGGTACCGGGTACGGCGGTCAGCGAGTCGTCCTCGCGCAGCTCGTACTCGCGGAAGCCCAGGAACGTGAAGTGGTCGGCGGCCAGCCAGCGCAGCAGCTCGCGGGCCTCCTCGACCTCCGGCGAGGGCAGGTCGCCCGGCACGGACTCGGCGGGCAGCTCGTCGGCGATCCTGAGCGCCGCCTCGCGCATCTTCTCCCAGTCCTCGACGGCCTCCCGGACGTCCGACAGGACGCGCAGCAGGTCGGCGGTGATCTGCTTCAGGTCGGCGCGGTCGGTCTCGCGGTCGATCTCGACGTGGATCCAGGACTCGACGTGCGCGTCGTGCGGCAGGCCGTCGGCCGAGGGCAGGATCTCGATCAGCTTGCCGGTCACGTCGCGGCGGACGACGACCTGGGGGTGGATGACGAGGTGGATGCCGCGCGACTGGCGGGACAGCTCGTTGGTGACCGAGTCGACCAGGAACGGCATGTCGTCGGTGACGACCTCGACGACCGAGTGGCTGCACGTCCAGCCGTTCTCCTCGACGGTCGGGGTGTGCACGCGGACGTTCGCCGTGCCCTGGGGGCGGTTCTCGGCCAGCCGGAAGTGCGAGTGGGCGGCGCCGAAGACGTCGACCGGGTCGCGGTCGCCGAGGTCCTCCGGGGCCGTGTGGAGGTAGTACCGCTGAAGGAAGGAGAGAACGGTGTCGTGGTCCGGGGGTGAGACGTCCGCCCCGGGGGGACCGCCTGCGGCGCCCTCCGCGGTCGTCCCGGTCGGTAGGTGCCCCCCGGCCGGGCTGTTCTCAGCGACCCGCGCCGCCCTTTCGAGCAGCTCGGCCTTGGCTTCGTCCAGCTTGGTCTGCATGGTCCTCTGGCTCCTGTCGCGCGCCGTTGCGTGACGTAGAAGGAAGTTCGGTCTCTTCCCCCGGCACGGGACGCCTCGACGCGGGGTGTCCGGTCTGCTTCGACGCTATGCCGCGGGGGGAGACGGACGAGGCGATATGTGCCCCCCGGAGGTGTGACGCCGCTCTCGGCGCCGCCGTCCGGGGCGGGTACGACGTCCACGAAACCGTCGGTTCTCCGCCTCGCCCGTGAAGATCGGCGACCGCCGCCCGGTGCCGGATGCGATCCGAGCCGACCGGGCGCAGGGCAGGGGAAAACGCACCCCCGCGAGATATCGCGCTGATCACGGGACCAGGCTATCGCTCCTCACCGGGGGCCCGTCATGAGCCGTATGTGTACAAAACAGAGCACTGATCTTCGACACCCTGCACAGGGCGGCCACGAAATGCCCCCCATGCTCCCCCCGTCCGC
>NZ_LIRL01000860.1 GCF_001419795.1 Streptomyces niveiscabiei | reverse complement strand
GATCCCACCCCTCAGCCCCCGATCGGCCGCACGATTGTCAGTCCCGGGCCGTAGGGTGGTCGCGCTATGACGAAGCCCTCTCTCCCCGAACTCCTGCATGCCGCCGTCGCCTCCGTCGGCGGCGCGGAGCGTCCCGGTCAGGTGACCATGGCCGAAGCCGTCGCAGAGGCGATCGACGACGGCTCCCATCTGCTGGTGCAGGCCGGCACCGGCACCGGAAAGTCGCTGGGATACCTCGTCCCCGCGCTCGCGCACGGCGAGCGGGTGGTGGTCGCGACCGCCACCCTCGCCCTCCAGCGCCAGCTCGTGGAACGCGACCTCCCGCGCACGGTCGACGCCCTGCACCCCCTGCTGCGCCGCCGCCCGGAGTTCGCGATGCTCAAGGGCAGATCGAACTACCTGTGCCTGCACCGGCTGCACGAGGGCGTGCCGCAGGACGAGGAGGAGGGCCTCTTCGACCAGTTCGAGGCGGCGGCCCCCTCCAGCAAGCTGGGCCAGGACCTGCTGCGGCTGCGCGACTGGTCGGACGAGACGGAGTCGGGCGACCGCGACGACCTCACCCCGGGCGTCTCCGACCGCGCGTGGGCGCAGGTGTCGGTCTCCTCCCGTGAGTGCCTGGGCGCCTCCAAGTGCGCGTACGGCGCGGAGTGCTTCGCCGAGACGGCCCGCGAGCGCGCCAAGCTCGCCGAGGTCGTCGTCACCAACCACGCGCTGCTCGCGATCGACGCCATCGAAGGCGCCCCGGTCCTCCCGCAGCACGAGGTCCTGATCGTCGACGAGGCGCACGAACTGGTCTCCCGGGTCACCGGCGTCGCCACCGGCGAGCTGACCCCGGGACAGGTCAACCGCGCGGTGCGGCGTGCCGCCAAGCTGGTCGACGAGAAGGTCGCCGACCAGCTCCAGACCGCCGCCGAGGGCTTCGAGCGGCTCATGGAACTGGCCCTGCCCGGACGCCTCGAAGAGCTGCCGGAGGACCTCAACTACGCCCTGATGGCCCTGCGCGACGCGGGCCGCGCGGTGATCTCCGCGCTCGGCACGACCCGCGACAAGTCCGTCCAGGACGAGGACGCGGTCCGCAAGCAGGCGCTGGCGTCGGTGGAGACCGTCCACGACGTGGCGGAGCGCATCGTGCAGGGCTCCGAGTACGACGTCGTCTGGTACGAGCGCCACGACCGCTTCGGGGCGTCCCTGCGCGTCGCGCCGATGTCCGTGTCGGGCCTGCTGCGGGAGAAGCTCTTCGCGGACCGCTCGGTCGTGCTGGCCTCGGCCACGCTGAAGCTGGGCGGCGACTTCAACGGCGTCGGCGCGTCCCTCGGGCTCGCCCCGGAGGGCGTCGAGGGCGAGGACCTGCCCCAGTGGAAGGGCGTCGACGTCGGCTCGCCCTTCGACTACCCCAGGCAGGGCATCCTGTACGTCGCCAAGCACCTCTCGCGCCCCGCGCGCGACGGCGACCGCGCGGACATGCTGGACGAGCTCGCCGACCTCGTCCAGGCGGCCGGCGGCCGTACCCTCGGCCTGTTCTCGTCGATGCGGGGCGCCCAGCTCGCCGCCGAGGAACTGCGCGTGCGCATGCCGGAGTTCCCGATCCTCCTCCAGGGCGAGGAGACGCTCGGCGAGCTGATCAAGAACTTCGCGGCGGACCCGAGGACGTGCCTGTTCGGCACGCTCTCGCTCTGGCAGGGCGTCGACGTGCCCGGGCCCAGCTGCCAGCTCGTCGTCATGGACAAGATCCCGTTCCCGCGCCCCGACGACCCGCTGATGAGCGCCCGGCAGAAGAAGGTCGAGGAGGCCGGCGGCAACGGCTTCATGTCCGTCGCCGCCACCCACGCGGCCCTCCTGATGGCCCAGGGCGCCGGCCGCCTCGTCCGCGCGACGGGCGACCGGGGTGTCGTGGCCGTCCTGGACCAACGCCTCGCGACCGCGCGCTACGGCAGCTATCTGAAGTCCTCCATGCCCGACTTCTGGTACACGACGGACCGCAACCAGGTCCGCAAGTCCCTCGCGGCGATCGACGCGGCGGCGAAGCAGGCAGGGGCGTGAGGGCGTGAAAGAGGGGGCGAGCCACGACTCGCCCCCCAGCACCTCAGGACCCCCCAGCACCTCAGGGCACCGTGAGAAGACAACACAGGGCCCCGGAACCGGCGCAGGGATCCCGGGGCCCAGTCAACAGGGCGGAGGCGCAGGAAGGCTCGCCCGCACACCGCCTCAGACGCGGCGCAGTACGGCCACCACCTTGCCGAGGATCGTCGCGTCGTCGCCGGGGATCGGCTCGTACGCGGCGTTGTGCGGAAGCAGCCACACATGGCCGTCCTCGCGCTTGAAGCGCTTGACCGTCGCCTCCCCGTCCAGCATCGCGGCGACGATGTCGCCGTTCTCGGCGACGGGCTGGCGCCGGACGGTCACCCAGTCGCCGTCACAGATCGCGGCCTCGATCATCGAGTCGCCGACGACCTTCAGCACGAACAGCTCACCGTCGCCCACGAGCTGACGGGGCAGCGGGAAGACGTCCTCGACGGACTCCTCCGCGAGGATCGGGCCACCGGCGGCGATCCGGCCGACCAGCGGGACGTACGACGCGGCGGGCTTGCCCGCGGTGTCCGTCGGCTGCACGGAGACCGACTGGTCGGAGCCGCGCACCTCGTACGCGCGCGGGCGGTGCGGGTCGCGGCGCAGGAAGCCCTTGCGCTCCAGGGCCATCAGCTGGTGCGCCACCGAGGACGTGCTGGACAGGCCGACGGCCTGGCCGATCTCCCGCATGGACGGTGGGTAGCCGCGCCGCTGCACGGAATCCCTGATGACCTCGATCACCCGCCGCTGCCGGTCGGTCAGGCCCGAGCTGTCCGCCCGGATGCCTGGAGGTCGGCCCGGCAGGGAGCGCTTGTGCCCCTCGGGACTGGTGGCTTCGTTCATCGCGTGCACCGGGTCGAGCCGGCCCTGGGAGCGGTCCTGGGCGGTGATGGTGGCACTGTCTGCGGTGGTGGTCACGGCGGCCCCTCTCGATGGTCTCCCTGCTTGACAACGGTAGTTGCTTTCGAAAGGTTGCGCCAAACACACGTTCGAGTGAAAAACCCCGAAGAGTTGGACTTGATCATGTGTCCAGGTGTATGGCTCACGCCGTGTCCGGCGTGCGGAACGGGCTGACGTCGTACCCTTCACCGCCGCCATCGGCGGCCCTTGCGGGCCGTCGTCCCAGTCTGCCAGCCGATGCTCCGTCCGGCGGGGATCAAGCCCCGAGTCCCACCTCTCCTCCCTCCCGCGCGCACGCAATCTCCCCATGTGCCCAGGTGGCGTCCCGCGCGCGTGTGCGCGTGGAGACGTCGTCGGGCGCCCTGTCGGCGCGACACGCGGGAGTGGCCTGGGTTTATTCGTCAATCCCCCACATCTAGTGGTTGGATTGGCGCCGTGGCCCAGAAGTTGTGGTGCCCCGTGTATTCGCACCCCCGGGGATCGCCTATGCTGGGGGCTGCTTCGTGAGGCCCGAGGGGCCCGTGAGGCCATCGAGTCTGCTGTGAGGAGGGTTGGGAATCCATGCACTGCCCCTTCTGCAGGCACCCCGACAGCCGTGTGGTCGACAGCCGTACGACCGACGACGGCACGTCGATCCGCAGGCGCCGTCAGTGCCCTGACTGCTCCCGTCGTTTCACGACGGTGGAGACCTGCTCACTGATGGTGATCAAGCGCTCCGGAGTCACCGAACCCTTCAGCCGTACCAAGGTCATCAACGGTGTGCGCAAGGCGTGCCAGGGACGGCCTGTCACCGAGGACGCCCTCGCCCAGCTCGGCCAGCGGGTCGAGGAGGCCGTACGGGCCACCGGAAGCGCCGAGCTGACGACCCACGACGTGGGGCTGGCCATACTCGGCCCGCTACAGGAGCTCGACCTCGTCGCCTATCTGCGATTCGCCTCGGTCTACCGGGCGTTCGACTCGCTGGAGGACTTCGAGGCCGCGATCGTGGAACTCAGGGACCAGACGGGACCCCCGGCCGCGGACGACGACGTCCGCGCGGGCGCGGTCCCGGAGGACACCGGCGGGAGGGCCGTTCAGGTGCCCCAACCCGCCGCCACCGCCGACTGATCCGGCGGCCGGCGACCGGGCGGAGACACCGGGGCCGGCCGGACGGCGGCGATGAGGAGACCTGTTGCGGGCGGAAGGATTTTTCGGCTGCCCGCAACTTCAGAAATCACACTGTGTCACGGGAACAACGTGGCATTTCTGGGCGTTTTTGCCTGTACCAGGGAGGCGGCATGACAGAGACGGCGAGCGGTCCGGCACGAGGTTCCCGAGCCAAGGGCGCCAAGGCCACCAAGGGCCTGCGCATCGAGCGCATCCACACCACCCCCGGCGTGCATCCGTACGACGAGGTGGTCTGGGAGCGCCGTGACGTCGTCATGACCAACTGGCGCGACGGCTCGGTCAACTTCGAGCAGCGTGGCGTCGAGTTCCCCGACTTCTGGTCGGTGAACGCGGTCAACATCGTCACCAGCAAGTACTTCCGCGGAGCGGTCGGCACCCCCCAGCGCGAGGTCAGCCTCAAGCAGCTGATCGACCGCATCGTGAAGACGTACACGAAGGCCGGTGAGGACCACAAGTACTTCGCCTCGCCCGCGGACGCGGAGATCTTCGAGCACGAACTGGCGTACGCCCTCCTGCACCAGATCTTCAGCTTCAACAGCCCCGTCTGGTTCAACGTCGGCACCCCGCAGCCCCAGCAGGTGTCCGCCTGCTTCATCCTGGCCGTCGACGACTCCATGGAGTCGATCCTCGACTGGTACAAGGAAGAGGGCATGATCTTCAAGGGCGGCTCCGGCGCCGGCCTGAACCTCTCCCGCATCCGCTCCTCCAAGGAACTCCTCTCCTCCGGCGGCAACGCCTCGGGCCCGGTCTCCTTCATGCGCGGCGCCGACGCCTCGGCCGGCACCATCAAGTCCGGCGGCGCCACCCGCCGCGCCGCCAAGATGGTCGTCCTGGACGTCGACCACCCGGACGTCGAGGACTTCATCGCCACGAAGGTGAAGGAGGAGGAGAAGATCCGCGCCCTGCGCGACGCGGGCTTCGACATGGACCTCGGCGGCGACGACATCACGTCGGTCCAGTACCAGAACGCCAACAACTCGGTCCGTGTGAACGACGAGTTCATGACCGCTGTCGAGAACGGCACCGAGTTCGGCCTGCGCGCCCGCCTGACCGGCGAGGTCATCGAGAAGGTCGACGCCAAGGCGCTCTTCCGCAAGCTCGCCGAGGCCGCCTGGGCCTGCGCCGACCCGGGCATCCAGTACGACGGTGTGATCAACAACTGGCACACCTGCCCCGAGTCCGGCCGGATCACCGCGTCGAACCCGTGCAGCGAGTACATGCACCTGGACAACACGTCCTGCAACCTCGCCTCGCTGAACCTGATGAAGTTCCTGAAGGACGACGGCAAGGGCGAGCAGTCCTTCGAGGCCGAGCGCTTCCAGAAGGTCGTCGAACTCGTCATCACCGCGATGGACATCTCCATCTGCTTCGCCGACTTCCCCACGCAGAAGATCGGCGAGAACACCCGCGCCTTCCGCCAGCTCGGCATCGGCTACGCCAACCTCGGCGCCCTCCTGATGGCGACCGGCCACGCGTACGACTCCGACGGCGGCCGTGCCCTCGCCGGCTCCATCACCTCCCTGATGACCGGTACGGCCTACCGCCGCTCCGCCGAACTCGCCGCGGTCGTCGGCCCGTACGACGGCTACGCGCGCAACGCGGACGCCCACAACCGCGTCATGAAGCAGCACGCGGACGCGAACGGCGCCGCCGTCACCATGGACGACCTCGACACCCCGGTGTGGGCCGCGGCCACCGAGGCCTGGCAGGACGTCCTGCGCCTCGGCAAGCAGAACGGTTTCCGTAACGCCCAGGCATCGGTCCTCGCCCCGACCGGCACCATCGGCCTCGCGATGTCCTGCGACACCACCGGCGTCGAACCCGACCTCGCCCTGGTCAAGTTCAAGAAGCTGGTCGGCGGCGGCTCGATGCAGATCGTCAACGGCACCGTCCCGCAGGCCCTGCGCCGCCTGGGCTACCAGGAGGAGCAGATCGAGGCGATCGTCGCCCACATCGCCGAGCACGGCAACGTGATCGACGCGCCCAGCCTCAAGACCGAGCACTACGAGGTCTTCGACTGCGCCATGGGCGAGCGCGCCATCTCCCCGATGGGCCACGTCCGGATGATGGCCGCGATCCAGCCCTGGATCTCCGGCGCCATCTCCAAGACGGTCAACATGCCGGAGACGGCGACCGTCGAGGAGGTCGAGGAGATCTACTTCGAGGCCTGGAAGCTCGGCGTCAAGGCGCTCGCGATCTACCGCGACAACTGCAAGGTCGGCCAGCCCCTCTCCGCGAAGACCAAGGACTCCAAGGACAAGGAGAAGACCGAGGTCACGGAGAAGGCCGAGGCGGCGATCCGCGAGGCCGTCGAGAAGGTCATCGAGTACCGCCCGGTCCGCAAGCGCCTCCCCAAGGGCCGCCCCGGCATCACCACGTCCTTCACGGTCGGCGGCGCCGAGGGCTACATGACGGCCAACTCCTACCCGGACGACGGCCTGGGAGAGGTCTTCCTGAAGATGTCCAAGCAGGGCTCCACCCTCGCGGGCATGATGGACGCCTTCTCCATCGCGGTCTCCGTCGGCCTCCAGTACGGCGTCCCGCTGGAGACGTACGTCTCCAAGTTCACCAACATGCGCTTCGAGCCGGCCGGCATGACCGACGACCCGGACGTGCGGATGGCCCAGTCGATCGTCGACTACATCTTCCGCCGCCTGGCGCTGGACTTCCTGCCCTTCGAGACCCGCTCCGCGCTCGGCATCCACTCCGCCGAGGAGCGCCAGCGCCACCTGGAGACCGGCTCGTACGAACCGGCCGAGGAAGACGTCGACGTCGAGGGCCTGGCCCAGTCCGCGCCGCTCCAGACGGCCCCGGCGGCCGTCGCCGCCCAGGCCGCCCCGGTCGCCGTGCCCACCCCCAAGCAGGCCCACACCAGCGCCGAACTGGTCGAGATGCAGCTCGGCATCCAGGCCGACGCCCCGCTCTGCTTCTCCTGCGGCACGAAGATGCAGCGCGCCGGCTCCTGCTACATCTGCGAGGGCTGCGGCTCGACCAGCGGATGCAGCTGACCCGTGAACGCTGGCACTGACCGATAGGTGCCAGAGGTAAGGGGCGCCGGCCATGGCCGGCGCCCCTTACATCGTCGTACACGTGTGCCCCGTCAGGACGGGCGGATCGTCCCCATGACGCGGGTGAAGTCGGCCGGGTCGTCCTCGAAGCCGTGGACGCCGTCGTGGAACTCCCAGCCGTCCTTCGGGTCGCGGACGAACGCGGCGACGGTGGCGGCCGTGGAGCCGAGGATGTCGCCGAAGTCGCCCTCAGCCAGGACGTTGTAGCCCTCGCGGATACGGAACCTCGGGTTGGCGACGCTGACGAACGTCCGGTGGCCGGGGCGCTGCTGGATCACGACGCCGACCACGACACGGCCGTAGCGCGCGTCCAGGCGGTCGAGTTCGAGCGTCATCACCTCGTCCCAGCCGAAGCCCTTGCCGTCCTTGCTGTCCCGGTTGAGGTAGATCGTGCCGTCGGGCGACCGGCTGTCGAAATGCACGACGAAACCGGGAGCGCCCTGCGGATCGCTCTGGAGGTACGTCCCGGCGACCACGTCCAGATCGGTCGCGGGCTGCCCCGCCGGACTGGGATCCCACTTGACCGAGATCTCCACCTTGCGGATCCCCTTGATGAGGCCGTTCATCAGGCTTCCCCTTCTCCCCTGCGCTTCGTGGCCCGAACTGCCCGGTCATCAGGGCCGGTTGCCCATCCTGCCACGTGCATGTGCGCGAGCGCCCGGCCGAGGGTGACCGGCGCCACGCCCCGGGGCCTTACCATGGCGCGGTGCTGGTCAAGTGGATTCGCTGCACCGTGGTGGACCGCCGAGGTTTCGAACGGGGACAGCGGAAGTGGGCGGGGCTTCTGGGGGAACCGGGATTCCGCGGACAGGGCGGCGGCTGGAGCCGGAGCCGTCCCGCGGTCGCGCATGTCTTCGCCTTCTGGGAGAGCCGCGCCTTCTACGACTCCTTCATGGCCCGCTCCCACGACCGGCTCGCGGCCTCCCAGGTGGGCACCTTCCGCGACGCCCAGGTGCGCCTCTTCGACCACCGCTTCGACGTCAAGACCGGCTTCGAACCCCGCTTCACCGACGCCGACCTGCTGCGCGTCGCCCTCTCCCGGGTCCACGAGGAGCGCGCCGAGCACTTCACGCTGATGCAGGAGAAGGTCTGGAACCCCGCGATGGCCGGCTCGCCCGGCATGGTCCGCGGCCTGTTCGCCGAGGCGCCCGGCAACGAGTTCATGGTCCTGTCCATGTGGCGCTCCGAGGCCGAGCACGGCAAGTACCGCACCGAACGCATCGAGCGGCTCGCCCTGCGTGCCCAGATCGAGGCCGACATCGCCGCCCTCACCGGGGACATCGTCGAGATGGAGTCCGCCTGGACGGTCTGAGGCCGCCGCGCAGGTGCCCGCTCCGCATGTGCCCGTTCCGTGTGACCTACGCCGTATGGGGCCCGTACGGGTGCTCGAAACCGCGTGACTCGATCTAGGGTTTCGGCATGGCACGACCACGGCGCATCGTCCTTGTCCGGCACGGGGAGTCAACGGGCAATGTTGATGACACCGTCTACGAACGCGAACCCGACCACGCGCTGGCCCTCACCGACAAGGGCCGGCGCCAGGCGGAGGCCACCGGGGAGCGGATCCGGGAGATCTTCGGCGACGAACAGGTCAGCGTGTACGTCTCCCCCTACCGGCGCACCCACGAGACCCTGAGCGCCTTCGGCCTCGACCCCGCGCGCATACGCGTGCGCGAGGAGCCCCGGCTGCGCGAACAGGACTGGGGCAACTGGCAGGACCGCGACGACGTACGCCTCCAGAAGGCGTACCGCGACGCCTACGGCCACTTCTTCTACCGGTTCGCCCAGGGCGAGAGCGGCGCCGACGTGTACGACCGGGTCGGCGGCTTCCTGGAGAGCCTGTTCCGCAGCTTCGAGGACCCCGACCACCCGCCGAACGTCCTGATCGTCACCCACGGCCTCGCCATGCGGCTGTTCTGCATGCGCTGGTTCCACTGGACCGTCGCCGATTTCGAATCCCTGTCGAATCCCGGGAACGCGGAGATGAGGATGCTCGTTCTAGGGGATGACGGCAGGTACACCCTCGACCGGCCGTTCGACCGCTGGCGGAAACCGGAGCCCTACGGCGTCACCGGATAGGGTGACCCGCGATGACTCCCGCCCCTTCCGTCCCCTCCGACCCTTCTGTCCCTTCGACCGGCGGGCGCCTGGCACGCGCCCTGAACAGCCTGCGCGGGCTGTCCGTGGGAGACGCCCTAGGCTCCCAGTTCTTCGTCCCGGAGAACTACCCGCTGCTCGCCCGCCGCGAGCTGCCGCCCGGCGACTGGCAGTGGACCGACGACACGGAGATGGCCTGCTCCGTCGTCGCCGTCCTCGCCGCCCACCACCGCGTCGACCAGGACGCCCTGGCCCGCTCCTTCGCCGTCCACCACGACTTCGACCGCGGCTACGGCCCGGCCGTCAACCGGCTCCTGCGGCTCGTCCGCGAGGGCGGCGACTGGCGGGAGCTGTCCGCCGCGCTCTTCGACGGCCAGGGCTCCTGGGGCAACGGCGCGGCCATGCGCATCGCCCCGCTCGGCGCCTGGTACGCCGACGACCCCGAGCAGGCCACCCACCAGGCCGAGATCTCCGCCTACCCCACCCACCAGCACCGCGAGGCCGTCGCCGGCGCCATGGCCGTGGCCGCCGCCGCGGCCCTCGCCGCCTCCGCCGACGGCCCGCCCGCCCCCGGGGCCCTCCTCGACGGGGTCCTCGCCCTCGTCCCGCGCAGCGCCGTCTCCGCGGGCCTCAGGCGGGCCCGCGACATGCTCGACTACTCCGACCCGGGCACCGTCGCCGCCGTCCTCGGCTGCGGCCGGCGCACCACCGCCCACGACACCGTCCCCTTCGCCCTCTGGTCGGCGGCGCGCGCCCTCGGCGACTACGAGTCGGCGTTCTGGACGACCGCCCAGGCCGGCGGGGACGTCGACACGACCTGCGCGATCGTGGGCGGCATCGTCGCGGCGGGGAGCGCGGGGGCGCCGCCGCAGGAGTGGGCGCGGCGTACGGAGGCGTTCCCGGGGTGGCTGCGGGCGGGGGCGTGAACGACGGGGCGTGAGGTGAGCGGTGGGGGCGTGAACCGTACGCCGGGACGCCTCGGTCACGTCTCATACGATCATCGGCTCGCATTGTCGTTCACTTCACGTGTGCGACGGGGCGCGACCCGGGATGCGGTCGCGCCGCCGCCGTACCCGTTCGCCGGAGCGGGGAAACGCGAGGCCGTGAACAGCCTTCCCGCGAGGCCCTTTGCGGTGCGGCAGCGAACTGTCGCCGCCGTGTCCGCCGCCGGACGGGCCGGGGTGTCGAGCACCGAGCGCGGCGGCGTAGGCTAAGACCGCCATGCCGTACGAACCACCCACTCACACCGTCGAGCGCTCCCTTCGCGCGACGACCGGAGCGAAGGTCATTGCCGGTGTCGACGAGGTGGGCCGGGGAGCCTGGGCCGGCCCCGTCACCGTCTGCGCGGCGGTCACCGGACTGCGCCGGCCCCCCGAGGGCCTCACCGACTCCAAGCTCCTCACCCTCAAACGCCGCACCGCGCTCGCCGCGCAACTCCAGGGGTGGGTGACGTCGTACGCCCTCGGCCACGCGTCGCCCGAGGAGATCGACGAGAAGGGCATGACCGCGGCCCTGCGACTCGCCGCGGTCCGCGCCCTGGAAGCCCTCCCGGTCCGGCCCGACGCCGTCATCCTCGACGGCAAGCACGACTACCTCGGCACGCCCTGGCGGGTCCGTACCGTCATCAAGGGCGACCGGTCGTGCGTGGCGGTCGCGGCGGCCTCGGTGATCGCCAAGGTCCAGCGCGACAAAATGATGGCCGAACTGGGTGTCGACCATGCAGACTTCGGTTTCGCGGACAACGCCGGGTATCCGTCACCCGTGCACAAGGCCGCGCTGGAGGAGCGGGGGCCCACCCCGTACCACCGGCTCTCGTGGGCCTATCTCGACGGGCTGCCGCAATGGCGGCACCTGAAGAAGGCCCGCAGTTGGGCGGACGGGAGCGCTCCGGAGATCGAGGGCCAGCTCGGCTTCGACTTCTGACGCGACCGCTCGTACTGATGTGCCACCCCCTGGCGCGTGTCGCACCAGCGTTTGATAAAAATCAGCTCATGCCTCTCATTCCCGAGGAGCCTCAGATTCACGAGAGTGCCCAGGGTCCCCGCGCCACTCCGGCCGTCGGCCGCAGCGCGCAGACCCCTCGTCCCGTACCCGGCCCCCGTCCCGCGGCCCCGCCGCGTCCCGGTCGTCCGGGGCCCCGGCCCACGGCCCCCGCGCAGCGCACGCCGCGCGACACGGCCCCTGCCGCCCCCGCGGCG